>NZ_JAKGBH010000005.1:0-152146 GCF_021532515.1 Pseudoalteromonas sp. PAST1
CAAAACTGTATTTTCCCGCCTCAATTTACTCCTGTTTTTAGAGTAAATTCCTCAAAAACTGTTACCACTCTTTAAGTCAATAAATACGGGGTGGTAACAATTTTTCATTTGTCGAAAACGACATTATCTACACCCCAAGAGATATTGTTGAGCTAACAACCTCTTTGCTTTTCACCAACGAAGATGACCTAACCAGTTCGGGCCTAGTGCGCTCAATTTATGATCCTACCGCTGGTACAGGTGGCTTCTTATCAACGGGTATGGAGTATGTTCATAACCTTAATGAAAAAGCCTCGTTATCAGCGTTCGGGCAAGAGCTAAATCCTGAATCCTACGCAATCTGTAAAGCGGATATGCTTATCAAGGGGCAAAAGGTCGATAACATTAAGTTAGGTAATACGTTATCAAACGATCAGCTTCGTAATGAAAAGTTTGACTACATGCTGTCAAACCCACCGTTTGGTGTAGATTGGAAGAAAATACAAAAACACATTAATGACGAGCATAAAAACAAAGGCTATGAAGGCCGATTCGGCCCTGGTTTGCCAAGAGTCTCTGACGGCTCATTACTCTTTTTGATGCACCTTATTAGCAAAATGCGCCCAGAAAACGAAGGTGGTTCACGTATTGGTATCATCTTGAACGGTTCGCCACTCTTTACTGGTGGTGCAGGTAGCGGAGAAAGTGAAATTAGACGCTACATTCTCGAAAGTGATCTGCTAGAAGCCATCATCGCTTTACCAACCGATATGTTTTATAACACAGGTATTGCCACCTATGTTTGGGTGTTATCCAGCCATAAACAGGCCAATCGTAAAGGTAAGGTTCAGCTTATTAATGCCTCAAAAGAGCGAGCCAAATCAGGCGGTCGTGGTCGCAGTAGTGGCGGTGAAGTGGAAGGTGATGATGAGAACGTATTCTATGCAGCAATGCGTAAATCACTGGGTAGCAAACGTAAAGAACTGACAGAAGACGGCATCAAAGAAATAGTTAAAACCTATGGTCAGTTTGCTGAAAACGAATTTAGTAAAATCTTCGACTACAAAGAATTTGGTTACCGCCGAATTACGGTGGAGCGCCCGCTGCAATTAGCAATTTATCCTAAAGACGAACTGCGTCTTGAAGCCCTACAAGCCGATAACGCTTGGGCGAAAATGGATGAGACTACCCAGCAAACTATTTTGGATTCACTCTCTTCCTTTGAGCAAGATAAATACTTATCTCGTGACAAGTTCCTTAAGCAACTAAAAGTTAAAGTGGAGCGAGAAAGCGCAGAAAAAGCCGTTAAACTCAGCGCAGTTCAACTAAAACTTATCGTCAAACATCTTGGCGAGCACGATGACGAAGCAGAAGTATGCAAATCAAAAGACCAAATTGAAGCCAACCCAGATTTGCGTGATAACGAAAACGTGCCACTGACTGAAACGGTTACTGATTACTTTGCTCGTGAAGTGCTACCACATGTGCCGAATGCGTGGATTGATCAAAGCAAAACCGACCCTAAAGATGGCGAAGTAGGTATTATTGGTTATGAAATCCCATTCAACCGCCATTTCTATGTATACGAACCACCAAGAGCATTAGAAGAAATTGATGCGGATTTAGATGCAGTATCGGCTGAGATTATGCAGCTACTTAACGAGGTGCATTCATAATGACAGGTCGTTATAAAGCATATACAGAATATAAAGATCCTGACATCAAATTTGTGAGTGCTATTCCATCACATTGGATTACAACTAAAGTTAGACATATATCTGCCTTTGGCAGAGGTTTAGCAATAACAAAAGCCAACCTTCAAGATACCGGTATACCATGTGTTAGCTACGGTGAGGTTCATTCAACGTTTGGCTTTGAAGTTGACCCTAAGAAACACCCCCTCAAATGTGTAAGCGAAGAATACTTAGTTTCATCACCATATGCCTTGTTATCAAAAGGTGATTTCGTTTTTGCCGATACTTCTGAAGATATAGATGGTTCTGGTAACTTCACTCAGCTCGTTAGTAATGAAACTTTGTTTGCAGGATACCATACGGTTATCGTTCGCCCTTCGCCAGATAACTACTACAGGTTTGTGGCATACCTCTTCGACTCTCCTGAGTTTAGAACTCAGGTTCGAAATGCAGTTAAAGGTGTGAAAGTGTTTAGCGTAACTCAAGCTATTTTGAAGAACGCTAACGTGTGGCTCCCTTCATTTGAAGAACAACAAAAAATCGCCAATTTCCTCGAATACGAAACAGCTAAGATTGACACCTTAATCGCTAAACAAGAAAAGCTGATTGAGCTGCTAAAAGAAAAACGCCAGGCAGTGATTTCTCACGCAGTGACCAAAGGACTAAACCCAGATGCCCCCATGAAAGATTCTGGTGTGGAATGGTTAGGTGAAGTGCCAGAGCATTGGGTTGTTAGTCAACTGAAGCATCACGTAAATACAGTGAATGGATTTGGTTTTAGTTCAAATGACTTCCAAGATGAAGGCGTACCTTTCATTAGAGCTGGAAATATCAAGAACAAAACAATTGTTAAGCCTGACATACATCTACCTCAGTCGGTTGTAGACAAATATCAACGGGTAATTATGAATGCTGGTGAACTAGTCATCAGTATGGTTGGAAGTGATCCTAAAATCAAAGCCTCTGCGGTAGGACAGGTAGGTCTTGTCCCTTCGTCTTTGGCTGGCTCAGTACCGAATCAAAACGTGGTTATTCTTCGAGAAAAAAGCTCATTAATTAAACAGTTTCTCTTCTACGTTGTTTGTGGGACACCATATAGATATCATTTAGACGTATTTAGTCACAAGTTAGCAAATCAATCCATAATTAGTTCATCTCTGATTATCAATGCCCACTTCGCATTTCCGACATTAGAAGAACAAATGCAGGTTGTTGATTTTTTAGATACACAGCTAAAAAAATATGATGCTCTTGTAGAAAAGGCAATTAGTTCGATTGAGTTAATGAAAGAAGGAAAAACGGCTCTAATTTCAGCAGCAGTAACAGGCAAGATTGATGTGCGGGATTGGATAGCATCAGGTGAGGCAAATAATGGGTGAACCTAGAAAGATAGGTGCGGTTTCTACGTTTGTAACTGAAATTGCCAAAATAAAGCCAAGGAAGGGGTATTCACTATTCTTTCGTGGACAAACAAAGGAAAGTTATCAACCTATTCCTTCTGTCTTTCGTAATACCGACCCGAAAGATAAAAACAGCGCTTTGTTCTCTGAAAGAGAGCACATTATGTTTGAGCAGCTAGTCGCTTCATGCCCAAACGACTTTTTGAGCTGCCAATCAGCATTCGACCATCTTGTAAAAATGCAACATTACGGGCTTCCTACACGTTTACTTGATATCACAAGTAACCCACTTGTTGCACTCTACTTTGCGAGTAATGCTCACTCTGGTCGAGGAAAAGATAGTGCTGATGGTGAAGTTATTATTTACGAAATTAAAGATGAGCACATCAAGTTTCACGGCAGTGATACTGTCTCTGTTATCAGTAACCTAGCAAAAATGGATGAACAATTTGTTTACCCCAACGCAACCAAAGAAGAAAGAACGCGCGAAGAGAGCAATATGGTCGGTAAGCTATTACACTCCATTTATGCTGAAAAACCTTATTTCAAAGATGTGATTGTTCCTGAACACACTTCTTCGATTCAGGCAGTAAAACCCAAACTAGATAATCCCCGAGTAATACGTCAAAACGGTGCATTTTTGATATTTGGAATGGGCGATAATAAAGTAATGCCTTCGCAGGAAATATATAACTTGTACAAAGACGTAGAAGTCAGCTCTGGTTATTTCACTCATACGCAAGACCGTGGGTATGTTTTAAAAATTAATGCTGAAGAGAAAACTAAAATAATTCAATCCCTTGAAGGCTTAGGAGTATCAAAGGCCACTCTGTTTCCTGAAATTGATGAAGTTGCTCAACATATCAAATCTCAAACAGCAGATTACCTAAAGGACTAACCGATGGCAGACTCAACACAAGAAAAAATATTCCAAAATGATATCCTTGATCAAATGCAGTCTCACGGTTGGTTGCTGGGCGAGTCAAACAAGTACAACAAAGAACAGGCTCTTTACCCTGAAGATATAATTGCTTTTGTTAAGGCAACACAGCCTGAACAGTGGGATAAGCTAGCACAACATTTTCCTGCGACAGACCGTAACCCAAATGCAACGGCTGATGCTCTACTCAAGTCACTAGAACAAGAACTAAAAAACGAAGGTACATTATGGGTTTTGCGGAACAAACTCAATAACCGTGGTGCCAAGTTTGACCTGTGCAGCTTCAAGCCCGATCATGATTTAAACCCAACAGCAACAGCACGTTATCAGCAAAACATTTTGCGAGTTGTGCCAGAGCTGGTTTATTCCCCTAATGGCTATGATGGACGTTTAGATTTAACGTTATTCGTAAACGGAATTCCTGTTGCGACTTGTGAGCTTAAATCTGAGTTTAAACAGTCGGTTGATAATGCCAAAGTCCAGTACATGAAGGACAGACAGCCGAAAGATCCGAAAACTCGTAAACCAGAGCCGTTATTAACCTTTAAGCGTGGTGCATTGGTCCATTTTGCTGTGAGTCAGTATAACGTAGCGATGACAACTCGTTTAGCTGGCAAGAAGACCTTTTTCCTGCCGTTTGACCAAGGCACAAGTGAAGGTGGTAAAGGTAATGATGTTCCAGCCTCTTTATCTGCTGAAGGCTCTGACAGCTATGCCACGTCGTATCTTTGGAATGAGATTTTCCAAAAAGATAACCTGCTGCTCATCCTTAGCCGCTACATTCACCTTGAAGTGAAAGATGTTGAAAATCTAGACGGTTCCATCACTCAAAAAGAAACAATGATTTTCCCTCGCTATCACCAGTGGGCGGTAGTTTCTAAGCTCCTTAAAACAGTGGATAGCGAAGGCACAGGGCATAAATACCTTATTCAACACAGCGCTGGTTCAGGCAAATCAAACTCGATTGCCTGGCTATCTCACCAATTGGCTTCAAAGCATTACTACACCGATCACCCTGAGCTTCACAAACAAGCAGGAGATAAGGTTTTCGACTCTGTAATAGTGATCACGGACCGGACGGTTCTTGATAGCCAGTTACAAGACACGATTTACCAGTTTGATCATAATGAAGGGATGATTGCTCGTGTTAACCGAGAAGAAGCGCAAGGCTCTAAATCAGGGCAATTAGCTGGGGAGCTACGGGCCAGTACATCTATCATTATCGTGACTATTCAGACCTTCCCGCACGTTTTGGAGGCTATCCGGAAGGATTCCACACTAGCTGGCCGCAGCTTCGCAGTTATAGCGGATGAAGCGCACTCAAGCCAGACAGGAACGACTGCTCGCAAATTGCGTGAAGTGTTGATGGCGGAGCAGTTAGACGGTGATGAAGAGTTGGACAGTGAAGATATGCTGCGTTTATCACTAGAAGCCCGTAAAGGCTCAAACAAACTCAGCTACTTTGCCTTTACCGCTACACCAAAAGCTAAAACATTAGAGCTTTTTGGACGCAGACCAAACCTTGATGAACCTGCAAGCGACACCAACAAGCCACAGCCTTTCCATGTTTATTCAATGCGCCAAGCCATTGAAGAAGGGTTTATTCTGGATGTTCTACAAAACTACACCAGTTATCGTGTCGCTTATCAATTAGCCCATGAAAATCCTGATCTAGACCGAGAAGTGGACAGCAGAAAAGCCGCTTCAAAAATGGCAAAGTGGGTACGCTTACATCCGTATAACATTGCTCAGAAAGTGGAAACTATCATTGAGCACTTTAATGAAAAAATTAAACACTTGTTGGGCGGTGAAGCAAAAGCAATGGTTGTTACCAGTAGCCGGCTAGAAGCTGTACGTTACAAACTTGCCTTTGAAAAATACGTACAAGAAAAAGGCTATACCAACGTTAATGCAATGGTGGCGTTTTCCGGTGAAGTGAATGATCCTGATTTACCCGATCACCCATTTACAGAAAATAATATGAATCCGGGTCTGCGTGGCCGTGATATGCGTAAAGCATTTGATACCACCGATTATCAAGTGATGCTGGTTGCGAATAAGTTCCAGACGGGCTTTGACCAACCCAAATTGGTGGCGATGTATGTCGATAAACCATTAAAAGGCGTTGAGTGTATCCAAACCCTTTCGAGGCTAAACCGCACCTACAAAGGCAAAGATAAAACCTTTGTGCTCGACTTTGTGAATGACCCTGAAGAGATATTGGCTGAGTTTAAGGTTTACTTTCAAACCGCCGAATTAGCTGGTGTGTCTGATCCTAATATTGTTTATGAGCTAATGAAGAAGCTCGATAAAGTAGGTATTTACCAGTGGCGAGAGGTTGAGGCATTTGTTGAAACTTATAACAACAAACAAGCGAATCAAGCCAAGTTAGCCAATTTGTGTAAACCCGCTGTTGACCGTTTTTCCGTTCGTTATAAAGAAGCTACTCAGGTGCTTCAATCGGCACAGGCTGAATTGTCTAAAGCGAAGATTGAACAGAACGATAAGAAAATAAAGTTTGCCGAAAACAGCGTTAAACACGCAAAGGAAGCACGAGATATTCTGGAAGTGTTCAAGAAAGATTTAATGTCCTTCTATCGCTTCTACGAGTTTACGTCTCAAATCGTCAATTTTGATGATCTTGAGCTAGAGAAGCTAAGTATTTTCGCCAAACATCTTTACTCAATGCTTCGCCTTGATGTGGTGGAGGACGAGATTGATTTATCTGATGTGGTAATGACGCACTACCGTTTACACGAGCAGCGAGAGGCTGACTTGCAACTCGGTATCAAAATTGGTGAAGAACCAAAATCGTATTTGCCTGATGCAAAAGAAGGTTCTGGTGCGGTTCCGAAAGACCCTAAAACTGAACTTCTTAATGAGATCATTCAACGAATGAACGATTTGTTTATTGAAGATGGTTTATCTGAAAACGATATGCTCAATTATGCCAACACCATTGCAGGCAAAATTTCAGAAAATGAAGTCGTTATGGACCAGCTTCGCAGCAACACCAAAGAACAAGCGATGCTCGGTCAATTCCCAGAGTCAATCAACAACGCGATCATTGAAAGTATGGATGTACATAACGAAATGGCGATGAAACTTCTGTCGAATGAAGCAATCGCAAAAGGCTTTGCTGGATTGATGTTTGATGTATTGATGAAAGGGCTTGGTAAGTCTAATGAGGACGGCGCTCGCTAATTGAGCGCCGTGTAAGGAATGGGATAAGTTATTGCAACGAATTTAATTTAAACGCCTTAATTAAACTCCTGCTGAAAATTCATCTTAGATATAAGTTATGCTAAGTGTTTATCGACTATTATATTAAATTTTTCAGAATCTAATACGGATGAACATTCAAATTCAAATACTGAAAAAGGAATATATCTTTCGGACACTTTCCAGTGTGTATACATAACGAGCACTGCGGCTAAAGCTGCTTTAGGATCTAGAGGGTTTTTAGTTACTCTATCTCCCTCTAATTCAATTAGAGTTTCAATGATTAACTCAATTGGCATATCTTCAGGTATAGTTTCAAATTTAGATATATATTCATCAGAGATACTTACAACATTTTCTTCAACCCTTAAGAGTTTTTTTGCTTTAAACACCTAGCCTGTTTTGCCTTAATTTTAGATCTTTGTTTACGTTTTGTTTTATTACTCATTTTTAAATCCCAAATGCTTTAGGTTGTAGTGAGGTTAAAGTTATGGGTTTGCCTGAATAATATCCTATATAAGCATTTGATTGTCCATTAATTTAATTTTAAACGCATACTTAAATAAATTAGTTTGAATCATAAAAATTCTGTTAAATGCTCACTCCACCACTCCATCATCTCCCGTCTACGAGCTAAATATTGAGCTCGGTTATATGCTCGTCTAACCTCATTTTTATCAATGTGGGCCAGTGCGCTTTCAATTAAATCAGGGTCGAAACCCTTTTCATTTAGAATTGTGCTACCTAAGGCTCTTAAGCCATGAGCTACTAGAATGTTTTGAAAGCCCATTCTTTTTAATGCAGCATTTGCCGTTTGTGGATTGGTATGAGTTCTAGGATTTCGGTCCGCAGGAAATATATATTCTAAATGAGCACTTATTGGTTTCATAAGATCAAGCAAGTGTAGTGATTGCTTAGTTAAAGGAATTTTATGCTCCTTCCTTGCTTTCATTCTTTCTGCAGGAATAGTCCAAATTGCATTTTCAAAATCTATTTCAGACCACTTAGCACAAGCTGCTTCTGATGGCCTGCACAATGTGTGTAATTGCCACTCGATAAGGCATCGCGTTGTATATTTTATACTTGCACGATTTAATCGCTCTAATAATTCAGGTAATCTTTCTGGCTCAATGGTATTCATGTGATTACGTTTAGGAGACTGAAAGGCACTTTTAATTCCAGCTAATGGATTTGCATGGATAATTCCCGTATTGACGGCATACGTCATGATTTCATTTACACGTTGGCAAAGACGTCTTATTTGCTCATAAACTCCTCGGGCTGCTAAGGGTTGCATCACTTCAATAACCAAAGGAGCTGTTAAGTCTCTTATTGCTCTATCTCCTAGTCTAGGAAATAAGTGGTTTTCTAAAGAACTCCATAAATCCTCAGCATAGCCTTCTGTCACAGTAGTCTTTTTTATTTCGAACCACTTTTGAGCCACCAGCCTAAAAGTGTTTTGAGCTTCGCTTATTTCAAATGCCTCTGCCTGTTTTTTGTGCTCTTTTGGATCAATGTTTTTTGCAAGCAATGTGCGAGCTTCTTCTCTTAATTGCCTAGCTTCTTTTAAAGTAATTAGTGGGTAAGTACCAAAGCTAATATTTGTTCTTTTTTTGGTATAGGGAGGACTATATCGAAAGATCCAAGATTTAGTTCCTGATGTAAGAACTCTTAAAATTAAACCTTCGCCATCTGATAACTCATAATTTTTATCTGATGCTTTAGCTCTTTTTATTTGAGTATCATTTAATCGAGTTGCTACTTTAGGCATTGTCTGCACCTGCTGAATGTGGTCACTTTGAATTTATGGCCCATGGCTTTTGGCCTATCAATTTGGTGGGCCACTCTATGGTACATCGTAACCCGAAAAGTGCAAAACAACGTCGAACAGTACAGATACAAAAAACCCCTCAAACCTAGAAGATTTAAGGGGTTTCAGGTCGTCTTCGGTGGTAACCGAACACTATATTGGTGGAGCTGGGGGGATTTGAACCCCCGTCCGAAAAGCCTCGACCTTTGGTACTACATGCTTAGTATCGTCTTTTAGTTAACCTTATACAGCTCGGACGAACACGATCTGCAAAGGCGAGGCCGCTTAGTTTTAGCCCTTCAACCCCGGCCAGGGTTTCCGTAGCGAGTCCGTGTAGGGTGACACTTCAGAACCGGGTCCACAGACATACACCGGAGAAGTGCTAGCGGGCTATTATGCCGCTAGAGCGTAGTTATCGTCGTTTGCGATTACTTTAAATTGCGGCTTTTTTACGAGGCCAACCGCACCTCGACATGCACCTCGGGCGTCTTGAATTCCGTCGAATCCTAATCAGCCCCTGAATTTGGTATCTCATTCAGAGTGTTCGTGCAGTATAACTGAGTAGCCTGTTCAGACTCAAGGCATTAATCGGGAAATTTTTGCTAAGTGCCTTTGACTGCTGAAATTTCAAGCAGGAAAAGTCAGTTTTATACATATTTTCACATTTTAATCATACAAATCCTTAACATAGTACAAAAGTTGTGCTGAAATAGGAAACGTTGTTACCCTTCTCCAAAAATAACCTGTAACAACACATAACTATAATAACAGGCAGTTTTTTACAGGGCTTTTCAGATGTCGATGTTTTCATTCGATGAACAAAGTGGCTATGTCTCTTTGTGTGAGCATCCTAGGGATGCGGGTTTTCCTACTACGAGTTCTCAATTAATTGAATTACTTGAGCAGTCGCCTTATGCCAACTACGAATATATTGATGCCAATATAGGTAAGCTGTTCATACCTAGCAGCCAATATCAAAACCAATCTTTAGTGGTTGCTAAAGCCGTTGATGCTCACCTTGAAGTAAAAGTCGATGCTAAAAACATGGTGGTTGAAGCAAGCTTAACAACAGCCCGTGGCGGTAAAATTGTTAGCATGGATATGGCGCAAGAGGTGCTTGCAGAGGCGGGAGTGATTAAAGGCATTAGTTTACGTGCCCTTGATACTTTTTTAGGCCAACAATTTAAGCAACCACCCGGCGCCCATTACAGCGCAATTGTTGCCCATGGCAGAATGCCTAAAGAAGGCACTGATGCTAAATTTGTACGCTTATGCTCTACAGCACAAGACCGCGTTCTTAGCCCGCAAGCGACCTCTGGCGGTAAAGTCGACATGCGTAATTTAGGTGCCATTATTACCGTTAAACCCGGCACGCCATTAATGCAACGAGTGCCTGCAACACCCGGTGAAGATGGCTTTACGGTGTTTGGTGATGTGATGCCAGCTAAGTCCGGTAAAGACTTACCTCTTGAGCCATTTGAAGGAACGCGTATCGATCCAAACAATAGCAATATGTTAATTGCCGATGCTAAAGGCGTGCCTGTTGCCCTACCCCGCGGTATGCGCGTGGACGATGTATTGTGCTTTCATCATGTTGATGTAAGTACAGGCCATGTCGAATTTGATGGCAGTGTCATTATCAGCGGTGATGTAAAAGATGGTATGCGCGTCAAAGCAACGGGTGATATCACTGTATTAGGCTTTGTTGAATCAGCCACAATTGAAAGTAAAAGTGAAGTCACCGTGATGCTTGGGGCTGTTGGCAGAAAACGTGAAAACGTTGAAAACTTTACCTGTAACATCACGGCTTCGCGCACTATCTCTGTTGGTTATGCTCAGTACTGCCATATAAAAACAGAGCAAGATTTATTCATTGAACGTCAGGCTTTGCATTGTGATTTAAGTGCTCGCCGCCTTATTCGAGTCGGCAAAGCTAATAACCCGCGAGGCAAAATCATTGGTGGCAATATTTTAGATGCGATGCGAATTGAAACCGGTGAGCTTGGTGCGCCGTCAGGCACTAAAACACGGGTTTTCATTGCTCAGTACTGGCATGATTTACGCCAAAAGCAGCAGCAAATTAATGACTTTGAAAAACTATTAATGACGAAAGCAGCTGCCTTACAGCAAGCACGCAAAAAGGCCAATAAAATACCCGACCCAGCTCAACGGGCGCATTATATTAAAAAGATCACTGCCAGCGAGCAGCAGATTAAAATTAAAACAGCCAACACAAAGAAAAAGAAACACTTAGTGAAAATTAAGATTGCGCGCTTATTAGCAACAAGTCGCTTAAAAGTGAATGAATTAATGCATCCAGGGGTGGAGCTTAAGATAGCGCAAGAGAGTAAACAGTTTTCACGTATTTACCCTCCTAACATGGTGCGTTTTTTTGAAGGTAAGATCACTCAGTCGTTTTAACGGCTGAGTCTTGCTCCTCTTCTGTCGCTTCAGTTTCAGGCAATGGCCAACCGCCGAGTTGTTGCCAGCGATTAACGATTAAACAAAACAGTTCTGCTGTGCGCTCAGTATCATATAATGCTGAGTGAGCTTGTTTATTATCAAACTCAATCCCTGCCGCCCTACACGCTTTAGCTAATACTGTTTGCCCTAGTGCAAGGCCTGCCAATGATGTGGTATCAAAGCTAACAAATGGATGAAATGGCGTGCGCTTAATTTTACAACGCTCAATGGCGGCATTTAAAAAGCCGTGATCAAACGCTGCATTGTGTGCTACTACCACTGAACGCTGACAACCCGCTGCTTTTTGTGCCTTGCGCACAACCTTACAGATTTCTTTAATCGCTTCTTCTTCAGGCACTGCACCACGCAGCGCAGAAAAAGGATCAATACCATTAAACTCAATGGCCGCTTGTTCAATATTCGCGCCTTCAAATGGCTCAACATGAAAATGCACCGTATGATCAATACTTAACACGCCGTCGTCATCCATTTTAAGTACAGATGCAGCAATTTCTAATAACGCATCGGTCTCTTTGTTAAAACCTGCGGTTTCAACATCAATCACAACAGGAAAAAAGCCACGAAAGCGTTTTGCGAAAAGAGTTTGTTCAGTATTTTCCATAGTCTTCTTGGTTTGCCAGTGTAAGCTGGCTATTATGTCAAAAACCACGGCTACTCTGCTAGAGTAAATAGTGTGAAATCGCAGATTCTTACTGAGTTTTTAGGCACATTACTTGCTTTATATTAATCAGCTAGCCCTGTGTTTAGTATGCTGAAGCAATTAAACACAAAAATTGCCAATTATTTGGCATTGATGATTTGTTGGAGAATTACCGTGATGAAGCTTTCATTACTTCCTTTAAGCCTAGGCCTATTAACCTCAGTTGCAAGTATAAATGCGCATGCAGCCATGCGTGAGTATACCGCTAATGCTGATATGTCGAACTGGCAAATGGTTAAAACATCTCGTTTAGAATGCCAATTAAATCATGAAGTTCCTTACTATGGTGAAGCAATTTTCAGCACCACTGCCAGTAAAAATAAAGACGTAAACTTTAACCTTGATATGGTCGTACGCCCAGACAACTACAGTATTGCTGGTCTAAAAGCCGTACCACCTAGTTGGCGTGCAGGTATGCCTGCTCGCGACTTAGCAAACATGAAGCTATTACGTAAGTTTGACGGCGAGCTTGGTAACAAAACTGCTTGGGAAATGCTCACCGAACTAGAAAAAGGTTACCAACCGACATTTTATTACCAAGACTGGCAAAACAGTGCCGATAAAATTGCCGTTGGTTTATCGAGTGTCAACTTTAAGCAAGCCTATTGGGCGTTTTTACAGTGCCGAGATGCAATGCTGCCATACAGCTTTGAAGATATTTCGTTCACAGTGATGAACTATGAGCCTAATACCAGCAAACTGACTAAATCATCACAAAAACGCTTAGATAAAATTGGCGAATACTTAAAGTACGACACCAACATCGAATCTATTTCAATATCTTCTTACACCGACAGCTACGGTGGTCGCTGGAACAACCTCGAATTATCAAAAAAACGCGCTAAAGCGATTAAGGATTACATTGTTAGCTTAGGGGTCGATGAAAGCAAAGTAGATACCGATGGTTACGGTGAAAAGCGCCATGTTGCTAGCAACGACAACATTTTAGACCGAAAAAAAAACCGTCGTTTAGTCATTCAAATTGCAAAAATGTAGCCGCCGAAGCGGCTACTAGCCTTAACTCATTTCTACCGACTTCACACGTTTAAAGCGCTTAAGCCACTTATCGCCAAACTGAAAAAACGCGAGACTAATCATAATGATGATCGCGCCAACAATCAGAGCTTGGTCAATGGGCTCATCATTAAGCAAACCACCTAAAGCAATTGCAAAACTTGGTGTGATCAAGGTTGTTAATGCGACCGTGCTGGCGTTCAACTTTTGCAATACATGAAAATACGCCAGCGCACCAATTAATGATCCAAACACGCCTAAGTAAACAATTGAGTACAGTGATTTTGCACTCCACATCTGGCTATTAAGTTGGCCATCTACCAGCAACCAAGTAATAAAAAACAGCGGGGTTACAAAAACCAACGCACCAAATGTGGTGGCCATTGGATGAATAGCAATTCTTACCCGTTTGATCATCACACCGCTCAAACTAAAAAAGCACACTGCCATAAATACATATAACAGGCCACTAAGCTGCTCTACTCCCCCTTGAATATGGCGCTGGCTTACTAAAAATAAACCAATTAAGGCACAGCCAAGTGCGCCAAGCTTAATGGCGCTGAACTTAGGTTCGTTCAAGATCTTTTGCGCAAGTAAACCCGATAAAATTGGTGCAAGGCCAAACATTAATGATATTAACCCAGAAGGCACTGTTTTAGCGGCCATGTAACTTAATAACATACCGCCAAAAATACCTATGCTTGAATAGCCATAAAGGAATAAAGCTCGGCGATGCCAAGGCACTCGGATATTGGCAACAGCAACGACAAACGAAGCCAACACCAGCCCCACCAGCATGCGTAAAAACACAGCCAGGGTTGGTGCTACCGTTTCACTACTCCAAACAATACCCAGTGGTGTTGTTGACCAAATCACCACCATTAAAAAATATGAGGCTTTAACAGGCACTAGCTTATTCCTTTAAAAAGGCGAAAAAAGCGGAAGAAAATTTAAAAGGGAAATAACCAACCGCTTAGAACGCGGTTAGTAAAACTTACTTAATTAACCGCAGCAAATAACAGACCATGCGACTGATGAGGTCAGGCGCATACAATTGTTTGTTGGTCGTTGGTTTAGCTGCATCATGGTATTTAATAAAGTAAGTTGAAGAAGCTTAAGAATCCGCCTAAATGGTGATTTTGTCAACACGAATACTCATGCTATTTGGCAAAAAGTTTTTTGCTGATTTCAACAGCCTGTTTGCACATGTAAATCATAGGTTACATTTAATTTCTTTGATTTATAACAAAACTATTTAAGTTTTGTTAAACAAGTTATATCTTGCTTGCCTCTCACGAAGTTTAAGGGGCAAAAAGTGCTTAAAAATAAAACAATAGGTAGCATGTTAATTGTTGCTGGCACCACCATAGGTGCAGGGATGCTGGCATTGCCTATCGCCTCCGCAGGGCTTGGTTTCACAACAGCGTTATCACTTATCTTACTTACATGGGTTTTAATGACCTACACAGCATTACTGATGCTAGAGCTACATCAATATGCCGACAGAGATGCAACCCTCAATACGTTAGCTAAGTCATGGTTAGGTAAACGTGGGCAATGGGTCGCTAACTTTTCGGTGATGTTTTTGTTTTACGCATTATGCGCTGCGTATATCGCAGGTGGTGGTGCGCAATTACAAGAAAAGCTCAACAATGGTTTATCGCTTTCTTTAGCGCCGCAAGTTGGCTCAGTTATTCTGGCTGTTGTGATTGGTACTGTAGTGACACTCGGTACCAGCAAAGTCGATAAGCTTAACCGCGTACTGTTCACTATTAAAGTATGCGTACTAGCCAGCTTATTTTATATGCTTACACCTTATGTTCACGGTCAACACTTACTTGAAATGCCGATTGAACAAGGTCTGATTTTATCTGCAATCCCGGTGGTGTTTACCTCGTTTGGTTTTCATGGCTCTATTCCATCGATTGTGAAATACGTAGGTTTAGATATCAAAACACTTCGTAAAGTAATGGTGGCAGGTGCAGCATTGCCTTTAGTCATTTACATTTTTTGGCAATTACTTAGCCAAGGTATGATGAGTCAAAGTGACTTACTACAAAGCCAAGGGTTACCCGGTTTTGTAAGCAGTGTTGCTAGCATTGCTCACAGCCCACACGTTGCCACTGCTGTGAACATTTTTGCTGATTTAGCATTAGCCACGTCTTTCTTAGGGGTGAGTTTAGGTTTGTTCGACTTTTTTGCTGATGCATTTAAAAAAGGTGATGGCAGTAAAGATCGTATCAAAACAGCCTTGATCACCTTTATTCCACCGCTAGGCTTTGCGCTATTCTATCCACAAGGGTTTATTATGGCACTTGGCTACGCCGCCATTGCGCTGGTTATTTTAGCGGTATTTTTACCGGTTGCTATGGTCTATAAGCAACGAAGCAGCAAACCTGATGTGGGTTACCAAGTTAAAGGCGGTAATATTGGCTTAGCACTGGCCGCCCTGTTTGGTGTGCTTATTATTAGTGCTCAAGGTTTACAAATGGCGGGGCTTATTCCAGCGATTGGTTAAACAGCTCATCAAAAAAAGCACCCTCGGGTGCTTTTTTTTGTACCTGTGTTTAAGGTGTAATGCCAATTCGCTTAATTAAGTAGTCTATTTTGAGGCAAGAAAACCTTGTTGATAACAAGGCAAAAATTTCGTTATTTAGTTGTTCTAAATGAGAAATTTTTAACGCAGGTAGCGACAGGTTTAATCCCTCAAAATGATTAAGTATTATTGCGGATTGGTATAATTAAAACACCATCGCCTTACCTCGGCCTGATGCTTCAGAAGCTGCATCTAATTTACCGTCTTTATTGATGATCACATGCATATCACCAAAATGGCGTTCATCAAGTGTATAACCCATCTTCTCAAGCGCTTTAACAACCTTTGGTTCAAGACCTGTGTGGTATCTAATCACATTTTTAGGCCATAACTGGTGATGGAAGCGTGGGCTGTCTACCACTTGCTCTGCAGTCATATCAAATTCAACCGCATTTAAAATTGACTCATACACAGAGCTAATAATCGTGGTACCACCCGGAGAGCCAGTTACCATTTTAACTTTGTTATCCTGAAGTAGAATGGTGGGTGTCATTGAGCTCAACATGCGTTTATGAGGTTGGATTTCGTTAGCTTTACCACCAATTGCACCAAATACATTCATCACACCGGGTTTGGCACTAAAGTCATCCATTTCATCATTCAAAATGAACCCTGCACCCGATACAACCACGCCGCTACCGAAGCTTAAGTTGATGGTCGTGGTATTCGCAACGGCATTGCCCCACTTATCTAGAATAGAAAAATGCGTTGTTTGCTCACTTTCGTGTAAACCTGGTTTGATGTTCTCGGTAGTTGAAATGGCATCTGGGCGAATTGTACTTGCACGATTACTAAGATAATCATCTGCAAGTAGAGCTGTTTTTGGCACCTCATAAAAATCTGGGTCACCTAAATATTCAGCTCTGTCGGCAAATACGCGTTTACCTACTTCAGCCAAAATATGAACATAGGTGGTCGAGTTGTGCTCAAGCGTTCCTTTTGGCTTTGCCAAGTCGTACATTTTTAGCCATTGTAAAATAGCAATACCGCCTGAACTTGGCGGTGGCGATGTGAGCACTTCGTAACCGCGCCAATTACCTTTAATCGGTGTACGCGATTTAGCTTGATAAGCTTTTAAGTCTTGCTCAGTAATAATGCCGCCGTGCTGCTTCATAAATGACGCTATGATCTTTGCTGTCTCACCTTCGTAGAAACCAGCTTTACCTTGATCACGAATACGTTTCAATGTGGCGGCAAGTTCCGGCTGCTTAAATACCTTATTTGCTTTGGCATCGGCAAAGTAATCAGCAAAGTTAATGTTCACCGACTTTTTGGCCATTCGCGCAATGTAACGCTCGATACTCGCAGCTAACTTAGGGTGCACAATAAAGCCCTGTTCAGCTAATTTAACTGCAGGTTCTAGCAGAGTCTTCCACTCTAAGCTGCCGTGCTTTTGATGGGCAAGCCACATTCCAGCAACACTGCCCGGTACACCACTTGCGTGAATACCATACACAGACATGTTATCAATAACATCGCCTTTATCATCAAGGTACATATCGCGATGAGCTGCAGCAGGGGCTGTTTCGCGGTAATCAATAAAATCACCTTTACCATCTTTTTGGATCAGCATAAAGCCGCCACCACCAATGTTACCGGCTTCAGGTAAAGTAACCGCTAATACAAACTGTGCCGCAATTGCCGCATCAACGGCGTTACCGCCTTGCTCTAAAATAGCGCGCGCCGTATCACTGCTATAGCTATCTGGCATAGCGACGGCCGCTTGCTTTGCAAAGCTTGATGGATGAAAGAATATCGCGGTAACGATAAATAGATGTGCCGCGTATTTGACTAAACTTGCCATGGTACTTCCTTTTTCTTGATGTTATTTTAACCATTTAGACATGTGAAGCCCATAAGGTCAATTAGTTACGATTAACTTAGCTAAGCTGCTCTTTAGGACATGAATAAAGTACTGCAGGTAATTCACCTTGCTCATCTTGATGGGTATAGTTTTTTACAAACTTAAGGCCCAGCTTTTCCATCACCTTTATTGAGCCTAGGTTATCTTTAAGTGCTGTGGCACTGAGCGACTTTATTTCTTCTGGCTCGCTTACGGCTTTAGCAATGGCAAGTGCCGCCTCAGACGCATAGCCTTTGCCCCAGCTCATTCTTTTAAAGCGCCAGCCAATTTCTAAATCACTAAAATCAGGCTGTTCAAAAAAGCCCATAGGCCTGACTAATATCCAACCGATAAAGGTATTGCTCTCTATGATGTTTACTTGCCAAAGCCCCCACCCTTTTTGCTCATTTTTATAGGCATTCAAGCGTGGAATAAACACCTCTTTAATGGTCTGCATAGTGGATACTTTGCCACGAGTGAGATGTTTCATTACCTCAGGGTCATTATCGAGCTCATAAAGTAGCTCGGCATCATTTTCATCCATTAACCGAAAACTTAATCGTGCTGTTCTAGCTATATTCATTTTTTATTGCTTATACTGCTTAATAGTTAATTAACCATTAGAGAAAAATATGAACAAATTAGCAAGCTTAGTTTTATTAGGCTGTATTGCCTTAACAGGTTGTGATGACGCAGAGCAAGCCAAGAAAGATGCCAGCGAAGCAAAAGATGAAGTAAAGCAAGCGCTAAATGATGCTTGGAGCGACGTAAAAGACGCCACCAACGAGTTTAACGACGACTCACTGCAAGAGTTACTCGAAGAGAGTAAGAAAATGGGATTAAGCATGTATGACGACGGTAAAGAAATTGCTTTAGATGCATGGATTGAGAGTAAAGAAGCGGCTGGTGAGCTTTCTGAAAAAACCAAACAAAAAGCAAAAGAACTGGCTGAAGAATTAAGAGAAGCGCGCGAAAAACGCGAGCAAGAGAAAAATAATTAAAAAGAAAGGGCAAGTATTTACTTGCCCTTTTTTGTTAGTAATTAAAGCTCAAATTCTTTTTTGAATTTTAAGCCAAATTCACTGCGGTCATTGCTGCGCATTACGCCAACAAAACCAGATTGTTGTAAACGACCCACATCGTATACTTCGTTTAACACGTTCTCACCGTAAAGAGTCACTTCAAAGTCACCGTTCGGGTTTAAGTAAGAAATGTTGAAACCCACTAGCTCACGAGAGTCAATGTGTTCACTTTGGTTGTAAACTGATTGACCTTGCATATCGCTACGGTATGAGTAGTTAGCGTTTACTGCCACTGTGCCACCGTTACTTAAATCAATGAAATAAGAAGGTGCGACCATCACAGTCCAACGTGGTGTTAGTGCTGGTGAATCACCTTTACCAATACCTAATACGCCGTCATCTACTTCTGTGATTTCTGAATCTAGGTAACCAATTGCGCTACGAAGCGTAAAGTCATCTGTAAACGCAATTGTTGTTTCAAGCTCGATACCTTGTGCTTTAGACTCACCCGCATTTTCTACGATAGTAACGAAACCGCCACCTGCAGTTGGATCTGAGAATGGTAATGCTAGGTCTGTGTAGTCAGTAACAAACACCGCAAGCATCATAGATACGTCTTCGTGTACTTGACCTTTAAGGCCTAGCTCGTAGTTAATTGCTTTTGTTTCATCGAAAGAAACAAATTGATCAGGACCACCAAATGGACGCGGTGGGAAACCACCTGTTTGATAACCTTTTTGGATTTGGCCATACACGTTCATGTTATTACTAAGCTGGTACGACGCATTTAAATCCCATGTTACTGCATCAAAATCAGCACTTACGTATTTGCGTGTTGCAAACGTTGGGAATAAGGCATCGGCTTCTTTTTTATCTTTCGAATAACGCAGACCACCGCCCACTGTTAAATCGTCGATTAGGTCATAGCTTGCATTGATATAAGCTGCGTATGAATTAGTCTCTTGGTTGATATCAAAGTAACCATAATCACCAAAAGACGCTGTAGTACCATCATTCAAAAGGCCATCAGGTGTGTTGAATGGGCTAAATACAAACGGACCAGAACTTGTGAAGCCATCTTCATTAAAGAAGTATAAGCCAGACACAAAGTCCATATTATCGAAGCTACCATTTAACTGGATTTCGAATGAATATTGATCTGCACCGCCTTCTTCAGGGAACTCTGATAAGTTAAGGGCAACAGCGTCATCATCAAGACCCCCTTCGTATTCTGAGCTACGGTAGCTTGTGATAAACTTAGCTGTATAGGTGTTATTGATATCCCAATCAGCTGTTAATGAAGTACCCCAGCCTGAGTAAGCCGTCGACTCAATACCCGCTACCGTCGTTGCTAAATCATCAGGATCGCTCGGTAACATGTCTTCTGTAAGTAATGGGAAATCACCATTGAATGGGTCATTCGGGTCAAGTGGCGCCGTTAGCTCAATTGTGTATGGTGATTGGCCTGATTCGTTATCAACACCATCAATTGAGAACACAAAAGATAAATCGCTGTTTGCTTGCCATTTAAGCGCCATACGACCACTTAACTCTTGCTCTTCACCAATTTCTTTCTCTGGGTTAGCAAGGTTAATCGCTTCACCTACACCATCGCGTTGTTTATAAGATACGCTTGCCGACATGCTTACAGTGTCTGTAAGGCTGTTATTAAAGTAAACGTCACCGGCTAAACGACCACGGCTACCTACTTTTGCATTTGTAGTCACAATGCCTTCATCACCCGGTTGCTTAGTAATAATATTTACTGCACCACCTAATGTGTTGCGACCATACAAAGTACCTTGTGGACCACGTAATACCTCTACACGCTCAACATTTGGTAATGATAAGTTAGAGCCCATTTGGCGACCAAGGTAAACGCCATCTAAGTAAACACCTACACCCGGATCAGTTGTGATCACATGGTCTTGTAAACCAATACCACGAATGAATACAGATGCATGGGCCGCATTACCTACACCGTAACGAGTGATGTTTAGGTTAGGTACGTATTTACCGATGTCTTCTAGGTTACTCATGTTCGCTTTATCAATCAGGTTTTCACCGATTGATGTCACTGCTGTTGGCGACTCAAAAATGCTTTCTGTACGCTTACGCGCTGTTACTTCGATTTTTTCGAAAGCATCTTGTTTAGCAGTGGTTTTTTCTTGCTCAGCAAAAGCTGAAGTAGATAATGCAGCAACAATAGCTACAGTTAACTGTGAGAGGTGACGTAATTTCAATTAAAACTCCAAAGGATACCGTGTGTGTGTATTTTTACCCGTAAATTTCAGGCATAAAAAAAGACGCTTAGGTGTAAGCATCTTTCCTCTGGAGGGGTATTATATGTCAGTTTTGTGAAAATATGTATAATTTTTTTAATTTAATGCTGATTATATTAATTTAAACAATTAAATGTATGACAATTTGAATAATCTCTTCAATTAAATGACTATTGCAATTAAAATTATTGCGCAAATTCAAAGAGTAACATAACAGCAGTATAAATTTATCCTATTCCCACGCATTTAGTAGTAGTTAGATTATTCTATCGTAACACTTCAATTTGATTGAATTTTAAACAAGTAATAGTCTATGCTTTTATTTGACCCCATTTTGCAAGGAGCAAATTTTGAAATTACTCACCCCCTTACGTGCTGCAATTTTAATAGCAGTCGCTGCGGTCTCATTGACCGGATGCCAGCTTACTTCAAGCGAACTACCCGCAATCAGTGATTCAGGAACAAAAAACTCAGGTCACGTAGTATGGCATGATTTGATCACACCAAATTTGTCACAATCGAAAGCATTTTATAGCAGTGTGTTTGGTTGGCAGTTTCAAGCCGTTAACGACAGCTATACGCTGGCATCATTAGACGGAAAATTAATTGCAGGTATGGCAGAGCTTGATAATAAACAAAATGCCAGCCACTGGCTGAGCTTAATCAGTAGTAAAGACATCGCTGCCGTTAGTGAAAAAACTATCAAAGCCGGAGGAAAAGTCTTAGTAAGTAGTACCGAAATTAAAGGCCGTGGCACTATTGCTGTATTAGAAGATCCTCAAGGGGCTGTTTTTTCACTGATCAATACAGTTAGTGGTGACCCTGAAACTCGTCAAACCGATAACGGCTGGATTTGGCAAGAAGTATGGAGTGATAACCCAGAGCAGAGCAAAGCCTTTTACCAATCACTTGGTAATTATTCAGCACAAAATAAACCGCTTAATAATGGCAATTACAGTTACTTAGCTTTAAATGGCACACCTGCGATTGGCTTTGTAAAAAAACCAGATGCCGAGATAGGCAACACATGGGTGAACTACATTAAAGTAGCCGATGTTGACGCGACCCTATTAAAAGTAACCGCCGCAGGCGGCATAGTTCTAATGGCACCAAATGACAAAGTAAGAAGTGGCAGCGTCGCAATTATTCGTGATCCAGCGGGTGCTGGTATTGTAATTCAGGAGCAAATGTAATGAATAAAAAAATGATTCGCTTAGCTGCTCTTGCGGCCGCAATGTTAGCTTTAAATGCCTGCACCCCATATGCAAGCCTAGATATTAATGCGCCATTTAAAGTAGGTCCTGTGTACGTTAACCCAAGTATTGGCATTGGCGGTACACTTTAATCAATTTCAGGGCGCTGCGTTTTAAACAAAGCGCCCTATTCATTAGTGTTTTACTTTTAAGCGTTGCATCTGGGTCAGCACATCTTCAGCTTTGGCGCCTAGGTAAACGTAAATTGCTAGTGCAATCAACAGACCTACCACAGCAAACATCATCAATACAGCAGGTATAACGTACTCAGTTTGCCCGAGTGCTGCTTTAAACATGGTTAGTAAGGCTTCTATCGATACTGCAATCAAAATTGTTGAAATAAAACGTGTGATCGTACGTCTTGTTGAGCTGTGGCGAAAAATATCCTTATGCATGAGGATTTCTTCTTCTAGAATGGTTTTGCCTAAATCAAAAATGGCCAACGCTAAAGTAACAAAGATAATAATGGTAAATGGTTTAAGCGGATCTGACTGAGTGTCTTCGCTTATGACTAAATCCACCATTCCAGCAAACACTTTATATAACAGGTAAAGCACCAAACAGAACAAGCAAGCGACAATTAAGCCATAACCTACCTTAAAGTAAGGGGTCATTCTGGCTCGCTTGGTGTCTCCCATAATAAATTCAATCAGCTCTGTTAAACACACATCGATAACCAAAAACTGCTGTTCATCGTTGCCTGAAGGGATTGTTTTGATCACTGATATACAAAGGTGTTTAGTCGCAGTCGAAATATATGGCGAAGTAAAATGCGGCACGGGTGTTGACGAAGCGAGTAAAAAATAAGGCCGAGCACTTAAGTCCTGCCCAGCCCCAATATGACCCAGTTTCTTGTTGTACTGACGCTTAAAGCAGACATTGTCACCTTGCTGAATGCCTTGTTCATTCAAGCAATATTGCAATTCTAGAAATGGATATTGATTGACGAGCTGTTGGTAGGCTTGCTTGTTAGTCAATGATGCCTGAACGCTGGCAAGTATAGAAAGAAGCAGTTCATGAATAAGCTGTTGCTGCTCTTCATAGCGTTCTATAGCACTTAAATAACTCATTCTGGCCATCTTGCTTCCTCAAAGTAGTGATATCAACTCTAGTTAAGCAAGGAAGACTCCAATTTTTATTTCTATTAATAATCAATTAGTTAATTTCGTGCACGGGAATGACATTAGAATAAAAGCACTATAAAGGTGCGCATTTTGTTTTAGGAAGCACTAAAACGAAAAAAGCTGTAACTCAGTGAGTTACAGCTTTTTAATTTTGGTGCGGATGGGGGGACTTGAACCCCCACGGCCGAAGCCACCACCCCCTCAAGATGGCGTGTCTACCAATTCCACCACATCCGCATACAATTCTGTATGTTGTTAAGCTTTAAGTTTACTTGAGGAATGAAAACTGCTTAACGCTAATTAGCAAAGCTAATTAGTTAGGTACGTCAGACGTTTTATCTTCTGTCGCAGGCACATCAGATTGTGCTGGTGTTACAGTTTCAACAGCTGGCGCAGCTTCTAGGTTTTCCCACTCATCAGTCTTTTTGATTTGACCTGCAGTAAGGTTACCTAGAACAATACTTAGTACGAAGAAGATCGTCGCTAAGATTGTTGTTGTTTTAGTCATGAAGTTACCAGCACCTGATGAGCCAAACACGGTACCAGAAGCGCCAGCACCAAATGATGAACCCATATCTGCGCCTTTACCTTGTTGGATTAAAACCATACCAACTAATGCTAAAGCAACAATTAAATAAACTACTAATAAAATTTCGTACATCTTATACGGTCCCTTTTGCACTTTCACAGATAGCAGTAAATGAATCTGCTTTAAGACTGGCACCACCAATAAGGCCGCCGTCTATATCTGGTTGTGCAAATAATAATTCGCTATTTTTTTCATTTACGCTACCACCATATAAGATGGTTAACTGCTGTGCTACATCGCTATCCGAAGAAGCAATCTTCTCGCGGATAAACTTGTGCACAGCTTGCGCTTGCTCAGGAGAGGCAGTCTTACCTGTGCCAATGGCCCAAACGGGCTCGTATGCTACCACAGAATTCTTCAGTGCTGCTACACCTAATTTGCTAATTACAGCATCAATTTGAGCTGCAACCACTAATTCAGTTTCGTTTGCTTCACGTTGCTGCTCGCTTTCACCCACACATAGGATAGGAGTTAAGCCAACTTGCTGCGCTCGCGCAAACTTATCTGCAACAACGTCATCTGACTCACCGTAAATGCTACGACGTTCAGAATGGCCAACTAACGTATAAGCTGCGCCTAGGTCTTTGACTAGCTGAGCATCTACTTCACCCGTAAATGCGCCTGCTTGATTTTCAGAGACTGTTTGCGAACCAAACGTGACGTTTTGTTGCTGCAAAGAACTCAACAATGGGAATGGTGGAAACACCACTATATCCAGTTCATCCGTTTGAACATTTTTAATAGCAGTTGATAACTGTTCAACAAGCTCTAAAGAGCCGTTCATTTTCCAATTACCTGCGACCATCGGCTTACGTGTTGCCATTATTCCACTCCACATTTGAAAGCGGGCAAGATACTAACTCGACTTGCCCGAAGTTACAAGAGGTTATTGTTATGCCTCGGTTTGTTTGCTCACAGTTTCGACAACTTCAGCTATTTTACGTGCACTATCAAGCACAACTTTTTCCTGCTCAGCTTCAACCATTACTCGCACAACAGGCTCAGTTCCTGATTTACGAAGTAATACTCGGCCAGTATCACCTAACTGTTCTTCAACACGCGCTACCATATCAACTACAGCTTGATCTTGCGTCGGATCTGTACCTTGTGGGTAACGAACATTGATCATTTTCATTGGGTATTTTGTAAAACCAGCCCCTAAGTCTTGCAACGTTTTATTCTGTGCAACCATTGCTGCTAACACTTGCAAGCTTGAGATAATGCCATCACCCGTGCTGATTAAATCAAGATTTAATACGTGACCTGAGCTCTCACCGCCAATTTTCCAGCCATTTTCTTGCAGTAGTTCCATCACGTAACGATCGCCTACTTTACTGCGAGCAAAACCAATACCGCGCGCTTTTAAGGCATTTTCAAGGCCCATGTTTGACATCACAGTACCGACGACACCACCACCTAAAATATCGTCATTTGCAGCTTGGCAAGCAATGATATAAACAATGTCATCGCCATCAAATACACGACCATTGTGGTCAACCATCATCACTCGGTCACCATCGCCATCATAAGCAATACCAACATCAGCATTATGTTCTAATACTTTGCGTTTAAGCGTTTCAACATGGGTTGCACCACACTCTAGGTTGATATTTACCCCGTTTGGCTCACAAGCATGACAGATTACTTCAGCGCCTAACTCACGCATTACTGACGGTGCAATGTGGTATGTAGCACCATTTGCGCAATCGAGTACAATTTTTAAACCTTCAAGCGATAAGCCTTGTGGGAATTGGCTTTTACAAAATTCAATGTAACGACCATCAGCCGTTTCTAAACGACGCGCTTTACCAAGCTTGTCAGAGGCAACGCAGGTCATTGGCTCATCCATCATAGCTTCAATTTCAAGCTCAACATCATCTGGTAATTTTAAGCCTCTGCTTGAAAAGAATTTAATTCCGTTATCATGGTATGGATTATGAGATGCACTGATCACAATACCCGCTTCAGCACGGAACGTTTGCGTTAAATACGCAACCGCCGGCGTTGGCATTGGGCCTAACAAAACAACATCGATACCAGCGGCGATTAAGCCTGCCTCAAGTGATGTTTCAAGCATATAGCCAGAAATACGGGTATCTTTACCAATAATGACCTTTTTAGTGCCGATTTTTGATAATACACGACCTGCAGCCCAACCAAGCTTTAGCGCAAATTCTGGAGTGATTGGGTACTCACCAACCATGCCTCTTACACCGTCCGTGCCAAAATATTTTCTTGTTTTACTCATTTGTAATTCCTTTAGTACATGCTTGCCAAACGTTAAGCACATCAACTGTTTCTTGTACGTCATGAACGCGAATGACTTTAGCACCATTTTGTGCTGCAATCAGCGCGCCGGCAAGGCTTCCCGCTAAGCGTTCATGTGTGTCTCTATTTAATAAATTACCGATCATTGATTTACGAGATAACCCCGCAAGAACCGGTAATTTGAATTGGTTAAATACATCAAACTTATTTAAGATTTCGTAATTATGAGCCAGTGTTTTACCAAAGCCAAAACCTGGGTCTAAAATAATACGTTGTTGCTGAATGCCCGCTTGCTCACACGTGGCTAAACGCTCTGCAAAGAATTCGTTAATGTCAGCAAATAAATCATCATAATGTGGGTTACTTTGCATAGTGCGAGGCTGACCTTGCATATGCATTAAGCAAATTGCTACCTCTGGGTATTGTGCCAATACCTCTACCGCCCCTGGCTCCTGTAATGCTCTAACATCATTGATTATGTCAGCCCCTGCAATTATTGCTTGGCGCATTACTTCACTTTTGCTGGTATCAATCGAAATAATACAATCACTGCTTGCTCTAAGCGCTTTAACTAAAGGAATAACGCGTTCAAGTTCATCTTCAAGAGATACATCAGGTGCCCCTGGACGAGTTGACTCACCACCTATATCAATTATTTTTGCACCTTGATTTAATAACGTATGAGCTTGTTTGACAGCGCTGTCTAGTTGGCAGTAACTTCCACCATCAGAAAAAGAATCAGGAGTGACATTTAGAATCCCCATCACCACTGGGGAGTCGAGGTGTAAAATACGACCTCGGGGTAATTTAAGAGCGGTCATTTTTACCTTCAAACTTCCATGCATTTGCTCAACAAGGATAGTGAGCCAATTTTATGCTACAAAAAAGCCCCGGCATCCGGGGCTTTTGCTTTTTATATTTTAACGACTATTCAGGTTTGTCATCAAGGCTTGTTTCATCCTTTTTTACTGAATCATCCGCTTTTGTCTCATTAACAGCAGGCTCAGTCTTCGCACTAGGCTTTTTATCATCTGTGCGACGGTCATGAACATCACGTGGCTCACGTACAGGCTGACGTGCCATTAAGTCATCAATTTGACCCGCATCAATCGTCTCGTACTTCATAAGTGCATCTTTCATCGCATGTAAGATATCAATGTTATCTTTAAGGATTTGCTCTGCACGTTGATAGTTACGATCTGAGAATAAACGAACTTCTGTATCGATAACTTTTGCAGTTTCATCAGACATGCTCATAGCACGGCTACCGCCGCCACCCATGTACATTTCGTTTTGGTCTTCAGCATAAAGTAATGGACCTAGTTTTTCACTAAGACCCCATTGAGTAACCATTTTACGAGCAATATCGGTTGCACGTTCAATATCGTTACTTGCACCGGTTGTCACTTTATCTTCACCGTAGATTAGTGCTTCAGCAATACGACCACCGTAAAGACTAGAGATCATTGACTCTAAAAGCTCTTTTGAGTGGCTCACACGGTCTTGCTCAGGCAAGTACATAGTGACACCAAGCGCACGTCCACGAGGGATGATAGACACTTTATAAACTGGATCATGTTCAGGCACCATGCGACCAACAATCGCGTGACCCGCTTCATGGTAAGCAGTCATTTCTTTTTCCTGCTCACTCATCACCATGGTCTTGCGCTCTGCACCCATCATGATTTTATCTTTTGCAGCGTCAAACTCTGCCATACTAACAACGCGTTTGTTACCACGAGCTGCATATAACGCGGCTTCGTTAACTAAGTTTGCAAGGTCAGCACCAGAGAAACCAGGCGTACCACGTGCAATTACCGCAGCTTCTACGTTGTCGCCTAGTGGCACTTTACGCATGTGAACTTTAAGAATTTGTTCACGACCACGAATATCAGGAAGTCCAACAACAACTTGACGGTCAAAGCGACCAGGACGTAATAACGCAGGGTCTAATACATCTGGGCGGTTCGTTGCAGCGATAACGATAATACCTTCGTTACCTTCAAAGCCGTCCATTTCTACAAGCATTTGGTTAAGTGTTTGCTCACGCTCATCGTGACCACCACCCATACCTGCGCCACGTTTACGGCCTACTGCATCGATTTCATCAATAAAGATAATACAAGGTGCTGCTTTTTTCGCTTGCTCGAACATATCACGTACACGTGATGCACCAACACCTACAAACATTTCTACGAAATCAGAACCTGAAATTGTGAAAAACGGCACTTTAGCTTCACCAGCTACCGCTTTAGCTAGTAACGTTTTACCTGTACCAGGAGGACCAACCATCAACACACCTTTCGGGATGCTACCACCTAGCTTTTGGAATTTTGATGGGTCACGTAAGAAGTCTACAAGTTCAGTTACATCTTCTTTCGCTTCGTCACAACCAGCAACATCAGCAAACGTTGTTTTAACTTGGTCTTCACTCATCAGGCGCGCTTTACTCTTACCGAAAGACATCGCGCCTTTACCGCCACCGCCTTGCATTTGACGCATGAAGAAAATCCACACACCAATAAGCAGTAACATCGGGAACCAAGAGATTAAAATGCTGGCGAGGAATGACTGCTCTTCTGGCTTAACGCCTTTTACATTAACGTTGCTTTTTAAAAGATCATTCAAGATGTCTTTATCATACATAGGCATGATGGTTTGAAAGCGCTCACCATTTGTTTTAGTACCAGTAATCGTACCAGTGGTGCTTTCAATTGAGACTTCTTGGATAGCGCCACTGCGAGCGTCGCTAACAAATTGAGTGTAACTTGTTTGGCGATCTGCCTGATCACCACCATTAAAGCTCTGGAACACTGACATTAGCACTACTGCAATGACCAGCCAGAGTATTAGATTTTTCGCCATATCGCTCAAGGAGTTAACCTCTTGTATCCAATTAATTTAAATTCAACTTAACGCAGCACAACTGTACTACAGTTTGTAACCTGTCGCCACTATATATACTTCCCGAGAGCGGGCACGTGACGCATCGGGCTTTCTAATTTTCACTGCTTTAAAGCTATTACGTACTTCTTGTAAGTATTGATCAAATCCTTCACCTTGGAAGACTTTGACACAAAACGCACCATTTTTCTTTAAAACTTGGTGGCACATATCTAATGCTAATTCGACTAAATACATACTACCCGCTTGGTCCACTGATGTATTACCACTCATATTGGGTGCCATATCAGAAAAAACTACATCAACATTTTTTCCGTCAATACGTGTTAATAGTGCATCAAGTACCGCTTCTTCACGAAAGTCACCTTGCAAGAAATCAACACCTGCTAAGGAATCCATAGGCAAGATATCACAAGCAATAACCTGACCTTTATCACCAACCTTTTCAGCTAAATACTGTGACCAACTTCCTGGCGCAGCACCTAAATCAACCACCGTCATCGATGGTTTGATTAATTTATCTTTGTTTTGAATTTCGTCTAATTTGAATACCGCACGAGAGCGCCAACCTTTCTTTTGCGCTTCGTGAACATAAGGATCGTCGAAATGTTCCTTCAGCCAACGCTTAGAACTGGCTGAATGTTTTTTATTTGCCATAAAATTAATACGTAACTAATTAGTAATATTCTCTAGATGGCGTTAGAATACCCTTAATTCAAGCCATATTCAGCAAAATTTGTAACATGATGAAATTATCGAACAAACAAAAGCAGTTTTTAAAAGGCCAAGCGCACAGTTTAAAACCTGTTGTATTACTTGGTGCAAACGGATTAACCGAAGGCGTTTTAGTTGAAATCGAAAGCGCTCTAGAAATTCATGAGCTAATCAAAGTTAAAGTTCCTACAGATGAACGTGAAACTAAAACATTGATTTTTGACGCAATTGTTCGCGAGACAGGCGCAACAAAACTACAAACAATTGGCCATACAATTGTATTGTATCGCCAAAGCGAAGAGAAAAAGATTCAATTACCGCGCGGTTAATCCTGCCTTGTGGAGTTTCGAATCAGAAAAAGCCAGCAAATTTGCTGGCTTTTTTGTAGGCAAAAATAATTTTCCATTAATTTGTAACTAAACTTTTTTACCTAAGCTATTTTTGCTCTCGCGTGAATTTAAGAACCCGATTGATAAACTCGGTAGTAAGCTCGTTAATTAACCCAGTTTCGGCATTAAGAACTAAGCTAAACCCGATGTTTAGATGCGGAAATACAACAATATCGCTGCGATAACCTTGTACCCAACCGCTATGGTAGTAAAGCACTTCATCATCATAATTATAAACACGCCAACCTAATCCATAATAAGCATCTTTTACATGTTCACGCCAAACCCTACGACGAGTTTCTTTTTTAGTATGTGTGTAAGGGCGGGTTTGTTTGATCAATGCCTCGAGTGGTAATACGTCAGGGTATTGCCCTAACTGTGCATTCAACCAAATCGCCATGTCATTTGCGCTGGCGTTCACTCCTGCAGCCGCAGGCACTTTATAATAGTTTTTCTTCAAGCGTGATGTATACCATCGTTTTCTGCCGCGCACATGAGGGTGAGCATAATTATCATCTTTCACCATCCCCTCAAAACCAACACTCGCATCCGCCATTTTTAATGGTGCAAAAATATACTCCGAAATCCAGTGTGAGTAATCCATCTGTGTTGATTGATAAATCACAGAATCAATCAAGCTAAACATCACATTTTGATAACCGTAACATTCACTTGGTTTGCAGATAGGCTCAACAGTCAATAGCCGCTCGACAATATCTGGGTAGCTCATACGCGACTCAATTAGGTTATCGTATGCGTTAGGTACCAAGCCACTAGAGTGACTCAATATGTGATAAATTTTTAAGTCATCTTTATAAGCAGTATTAGCAAAAGCAGGAATAAACTTACTGATAGGGTCATCAATATTAAACTCCCCTTGTGCTGCCAGTTTTGCGGTTAATGAACCCGCAAAGGTTTTTGAGACGGATGCCAATCGAAAGCGGGTATGTTTATCGACTCTGCGGCCTTTTTCTATTTTTGTTCGACCAATACCGTTAATAAAATCATCATGACCAATATTTACAATTGCCAATGAGCCACCTGGGATCCCTTTACTTTTTAGTTTTCGGGTGAGGTGTTTATTATAATCAGCAACGAATGTTTGCCATTGCTTATCACTCGAAGCAGCTTCACCACTAACAAAAAGCAGTGTTAAAGAAAAAAGAAAGGAAATTAAAAATAAGCTGTACTTCATTATTTATTTTTTTAAGTCTGTTTAGGAAGTTTCTTATAACATAATATCATGAACTTTTGCCTCGACTAACGTACAATACGCTTAATCTTAATTATTTATGGGTAGATTATTTTTTATGCGCTTATTCGTGCTTTTATTTTTTGTTTTAATTTCAGTCGGTTGCGCCCTTAAACCAGAGCCAGCGCCGTTACTTACAATGCCAAAAAAACCGAGCTTACAGAGCCAGCGTTTTCAAGTTGAGTATCAAACAGAGCATGCATCACCTAAAGTAAAATCGGTACAGCTACCAGCTCATACAGTAAGTAAAAATCAAACCGTCATGATAGTTGCCGACAAAACCAGTGTCACAGATACACTGTACTCTCAACTAACTGAGGCACTTACAGCTAAGCAGTTAAAAGTCGTAGCCGAAGGCGCACAAGCAGATTATACCCTATCTATCCATCAGCTTGATCTTGAGCTTATTGAAGAAACAGAATACCAATTGGTGAAACCCAAAAAGCCACTTTCTTTATTCGATGAAGTCGCCAAGCAATACCCTGTTCAACAATGTGCGACTATTTTAGGCCAAGTAAGTATGCGCCTAACTCATAAAAAAACAGGTGACGTTGTCTGGTTTGCAAAATCGTCAATTGATAGCGCAAGCTTTCACCGCGAGCCGCTAATCTACAGCTTTGAGCAACAACAACTAATAAAGAATGAACTTGAAGTAGCCAGTTTTGTGCATGAGCAAAATTCAGAGCAAGCACGTATGGCACGTGTGAATAAAGACGTGACGATACCTGAGTATCAGACCATTACACGCATGGACATGTTAAAAAAAGAACAAGGCCCGTGTACCCGTACTGAAGTTAGTGCTCTTACGCCTATGATGCAATACTATCTTAGCAGTATCTTAATCGATAAAATCAAAGTTCAATAAGTTACTTTCGCTGTTTGTCTGCCCATAGGCAAACAGCGCCCTTCACTATCTCCTCAACATCATTTCATTCGTCTGTTGCTACATTTTTTTACAGATTACAGGAACTCATTAACAATATACTATATGCTATTACCCTTTCTTACAGACAGACAAGGAAGCCACGTTGCGAGCTCAAAGTACCCTATTTTTAATATGTTTAACCTTGCTAAGTACCCCAAGCCTAGCAAGTAATCGCTATTATGCCGACAATACACTAGAGCCTAGCCAAGGGTTCGCGTGGGATTGGGGCATAGGCGCTGGGTATTACATTGAAGACTCGTATCTAATAGGCATGGACTCTTACAATGATGGCTTTGAACCAGATATTCACCTTGCCGTTACTTACAACAATTTTTACCTTGATTATGATCAAAGCCAACTTAGTGGTGGTTTGACTCTGGGTTATAGTGTTATCGACAAATTTGAATGGGGCTTAGACCTAGTAGGCACAAATGTTCAATCTGGTTTTGATGATACAGGCTTAACTTTTTACGGTGACGAAGTCATCGCAGAACTCGAAGGTATAAAAAGCCGTAATTATGATTTTGATGTTGGCCTTCGCCTATCACGCCGTTTCGAAAGCTCACAAATCTCATTTGAGTATTTACATGATGTTTCTGGTACCCACAACGGCTGGGTGATGAATTCATTTTTTAGTCAGATTATCCCTTGGCGAAATTGGGAGTTCCGCTCTGGTGTTGGCTTAAGTGCTTACTCTAATGATTTTACTGACTATTACTTTGGAATTTCACCATCAGAATCTTTATTAACACGCCCTGTCTATGATCCTGATACCTCGTACAGTTTAATTTTTGAATTCCATGCTGAATACCCTATAAATAGGCATTGGGTGTTTCTAACTGGCTGGCTTTCAACCTGGTTTTCTAAAGACATTCATCAAAGCCCAATTATTTCGCAAGAGTATCAGCATAAAGCCAAGGTAGGCGTGCGTTATGTTTTTTAAGTATTGTGTAACGTTAACAATATTATTTGCAAAACCCGTGTTTGCCCAAGATCAAGCAAATACAGATAATGCGTTAGTTGCATTGCCTGATACATGCGTAGCCTTACGTGAAGGTAGAAATTGCTTTGCCGAGGTGGATATAACCTGGCAACAACATAATACTGGCAATTACTGCTTACGCAACGCTCAAAGTAAGCACATCATGCAATGCTGGTTAATGCAACAAAAAGGGCTATTTAGATACCAGTTTGATTCTGCTGAAAGTATTGGTTTCGAGCTAATAAATAGTAATAACGGTAAAGTTGTCGCAAGCACAGAAATACAATTGCAATGGGTCTATAAAAATCGTCAGAAGAAACGACGCTGGCGATTGTTTTAACTAGGAGTGAATAATGGAACATTATGGGACCATCTTATTGGTTGAAGATGATATATCTCTTGCCAACTGGGTTGCAGAATATTTAATCGAACAAGGCTACCAAACAACACTATGTCAACGCGGTGACCAAGTTGTTGAGCAAGTACGTAAAACAAACCCAGACTTGGTTTTGTTAGATATTATGCTACCAGGACAAGACGGTATTAGTGTGTGCCGTGACTTAAGGCAGTTTTATCAAGCCCCAATTATTATGCTAACCGCTCGTGATGATGAAATGGATGAAGTGATTGGCCTTGAAGTGGGTGCAAGCGATTATATGATGAAGCCCGTTCGTCCCCGTGCATTATTAGCACGTATTAAAGCGGCACTGCGCTCTAAAACTGATACGCAAGAGTCAACAGCCAACTCTGAACTAATAAATGTGGGTAAGTTATCAATTAATACTGAATCACGTACCGTTTACTTGGCAGACGAAGAAGTTCATATTTCAAGTGCTGAATACCTTCTACTCCATTACTTAGCAAGTAATGCAGGCCAAGTTGTATCCCGCGACTCTGTGTTTAAAGCGACGAAAGGTCGAGAGTATGATGGCTTAGACAGAAGTGTGGATGTGCTCATTTCATCGTTACGTAAAAAATTTAATGATGACCCACAACACCCTGAAAAAATTAAAACCATCTGGGGCAAAGGCTATTTACTTGTTGCCACGGCATGGCAATAGCATTGAGCGCCTGTGAAAAAGTTTTATCTTTCGTTACTTGGTAGTGCTTTACTTTCAATCATTGTTTTGGGTTGGCTAATTGATGCTTTTAGCCAACAAACCCAAGCACCTCAGGATGTGTTTTCTAGCGAAACACAAATGATTAAAGGGTTTGCAAAGCAACTCGCTAAGCTTGACGCTAAACAGCGCGAGCAAGCTATCACGGATATTAATCAAGACTTTGCAGTGCAATTAGAGTACCGCCCGACGCAATCGCTTGCGCTACCTCATTCATTGTTAGCACAAATGACCCAACCTAGCGGTCTGATCCTCGAAGATCAACAAGGCTACTATTTACTTTATAGTGAAGCCGCTTTAAGCACGCACCACTTAAAAATGCGTTTAGATAAAGACTTAACACACGAACAAGGCAACGATGTGTTACTCACCTTGTTGTTCTACGCTGGGTTATGCGTATTTATGGGCTTTATCATTGCGCCACTAGCCAAGCGTTTAACCGTTTTAAACGAAGCAGCAAAACGCTTTGCCAAAGGCGATTTAAAAAGTCGTATTCACTTATCTCATTTTACCTATATCAAAGATGTTGAGCTAACATTCAACCGTATGGCTAGCCAAATCGAAAAACTGCTTGATGAGAATAAGTTGATGGCATCGAGTTTATCTCACGATATTCGCACACCTATCGCCTGCTTGCGGTTTGGTCTTGAAGCAGCGCAAGATTGTAGTAGTGAAGAAAAGCGCCTTGAGTATCTTGCTCGCATGGAAAACGACTTAGATCAAATGGAGTCAATGCTAAAGAGTTATCTGGCATTTGCTACCCTTGAGCAAAAAGCGAATCAATTGACCTTCAATCATTCTGATTTAGAAACCTACATCCTTACACTCATTCATCAAATTGAACCTAAAGTAGAACAACATGGCTTACGCATTAATCACCGCGTTGAAGGCGATGATATTTGTGCTGATTTGCACTGGTTAGCTCGGGCCATTGTTAATTTATTAAGTAATGCTTGCGACTTTGCTGAATCTGAAATTTTACTCAGTGCAACCAGTACCAGTGAACTCGTTACCATAAAGATTGAAGATGACGGCCCGGGTGTTAGCGAGCAAAACTGGCAAAAAGTATTTAGTCCATTTTTCCAAGAACAAACACATCGAAATCGGGATGGAGAAAGCTATGGGCTTGGCCTTGCTATCGCTGCGAAAGTGGTTGATTGGCATCATGGCACGGTCGAAGTATCAAAAAGTAAGCAGCTAGGTGGCGCGTGTTTTACTTTATGTATACCCAAACCACCTCAAGGTGCGAGTTTCAGTTGGAATTAAAAGCGATTTAGGCAAGGCATTGATTGCAAGTAATAGGAGTTCTATTGTTAAAATCAATTGCACGAAATCTAAGCTGACAACTCGCACATATCGAAGAACAACGAAAATGCGGATGATTAACCCTTTTTATTTAGCGTTAATTAAAGTAGATTGTCAGCGCCGTCACAAATAGAGAAGTAACAACAATATGAGCGCATCACGTGGGGAGTTCAGCTCCCGCTTTGGATTTATTATGGCTGCAGCAGGCTCTGCTGTTGGCTTAGGAAATATTTGGGGTTTCCCAACACAAACTGCAAGTAATGGCGGTGCCGCATTTTTAGTGGCTTATTTAGTGTTAGCATTTTGTCTTGCTTATCCTGCTTTAATGGCTGAGTTAGTGATTGGTCGTCATGGTCAAGCTAATGCAGTTACTTCACTTCGAAAAGTAACAAATCAAGCATGGCAAAAAAAGTTTGCCTTCATAGTTGGCTTTGGCGGTATTATTTGTGCAGGCCTAATCCTAAGCTTCTATGCGATAGTGGCTGGCTGGATGCTGAGCGCTACACTTGAACCCGCAGCACAATTAGTGGGGCAAGAGCAAGCTAGCACTTGGCTTAGTGAGCAGTCACTATCAAGAAACCTTATATTTACTGCTACATTTATTATTTTAACCGTTGCGATTATCTCTAAAGGCGTCGAAAACGGCATTGAAAAATGGTCGAAGCGCTTAATGCCTGCCCTGTTAGGTATTTTGTTTATGCTGATCATCTATGTAATGACTCAAGATGGCGCAATGGCAGGCCTAAAAGCGTATTTAGTGCCAGACTTTTCATCGATTTTAAACCCTGAGTTATTAGTAAATGCGTTAGGGCAAGCATTTTTCTCACTATCGCTTGGTACCAGCGTAATGATCATCTACGGCTCATACATCAGCAAAAAGGAGAACTTAGTATCGTTAGGCGCTTATGTGACTTTAATCGATGTGTTCATTGCATTTGTTGCCGGTTTACTTATTATTCCTGCGATGTATGTAGCCCAGGCACAAGGTGTTGAGATTTTCTCTGCAGAAGGTGCACTACTTTCAGAAGATACCTTAGTATTCCAAGTGTTACCGGCGCTTTTCACCAGCATGGGTGATGTGGGTATTTTTGTTGGTTTTGCTTTTTTCGCGTTAATGAGTATTGCAGCATTAACGTCATCAATTTCGATGCTAGAAGCACCTGTTTCTTATGCTGTTGAACGTTTTGCGCTAAAGCGAGTGCAAGCGACTTGGATCATTGGCGGTATTATTGCCCTTATCAGTTTTACAATTGTCTTTAACCTAGGCACCTTATTTGGCTTTGTGATCACCTTAACAACTAAGATTGGTCAACCTATTCTAGGCTTAATGTGTTGTATTTTTGTTGGTTGGATTTGGCATCGCGGGTCGTTACTAAAAGAAATTCAACAAGGGTGCCCAGAAGCTGCTAGTAGTTTCTTTTGGAAAGTATGGCCATGGTATATCAAGTTTATTTGCCCACTCGCCATTGCACTCGTATTCGCGAACTCTTTGTTAAGCTAGTAAGCATTTATGTTTGAAGTGGCCCCATAGGCTACTTCAAACACATATCCTGATGTGGAATACCATCTTCTAAGTAATCATTCCCCACATTTTCAAAACCAAATTGCTGATAAAACCCTGTTAGGTAACACTGAGCACCAATCATAATCGCTTTATCAGGCCAATGCCTCTTACATGTATCAATCGCGGTTTGCACTAGCTTGGTTGCGAGTCCTTCACCACGAAATTGCTCTGCAACCAGTACTCGACCAAATGCGCTAAATTGCTCATTCTTTTTATAACATCGTGCATAGGCTGCCACCTGCAGGTCTTTGAACAAGAACACATGTTGGGTCAGTTCATTGTTATCCACTTCGTCAATTTCTGGGTAAGGGCAAGTTTGCTCTACCACAAATACATCAACCCGCGCCCGTAAAATGGCAAATAACTCATCTTTACTGAGTTCGTTATAACTTTTAATAGAAAACATAATGCTCCTTAATGAAGACAAAAAACCCAGCCGTAGCTGGGTTTTAACTCGCTATTCAGTCGTTAATCTTTAAGCAAATAATCGCTCTAGCTGATCACACAGCTGCGACAGGTTTACATGATCATGCTCAATCGTTAAATCGACATAACCGTCCCCCCTAAAGGCACGGTCAAGCTCGATTAATACATGAGTTTTATGTGCTTCAGGCACAAACGACAACTCAATCTCTTGTAAGCCAAATAGGCTTCGGCTATTTGGGCGATATTCAAGTTCTTGATAACAGCCTGAATGCGATTGAAAAGTAGGTGCTTTTAAATAACCCTTTTCTACATCTGCTTTCACTAAGCTAAAACCAAGTCTATCCATCGCTTCCATTAACGTGCTTACAGCGTCATTAGGATAAATGTGTAATGCATCACGGTCAGTTGGATCAAGGGCTAGATCAATGTCTAAGCCTGTTTCAAGCCAAACATGCGATTGGTTATAACCAGCGTTAATTTCAGTGATCGGGGTTTCAGAATGTAGGCGAGCTTCGAATGGGATATGCTTTTCAGCGCCCGCTGCAATCATGCCAATATCTGTAATTCGCCATTTTTCTATCACATGGTTTGTAAAATACTCACCATCATCACTTTCAACTTTCACACGGGTCATAAGTGCTAGGTCTAAACCCGAAATTTCTTGATCAACATCACCACCTTTGATGACTATCACGGCATTAAATTTTTGACCAGGTTGTAAATGCTCTGTCTCAAGTACAGTGTCAACTTTTGCTGCACCAATACCTACTGATGCAAGGATTTTCTTAAACATCTATTCTCCTTAAGCCAGCTTCTTAGTTATGGCTTAAATTCCTTTGTTAATGCATCTTAACCACAATTAAAAGCTATTGTCAGCGAAAAAATGTTGCTTTTGGCGGATTAATCAATAAATCATGGATAAGTGCTTATTTTTTGAACTCTTCTTGCTCGATATTGTTTTCCAATAACGAATATTTCGCTACACTGCTAGCAAATGAAGCTAAAAGAACAATTATGGAACTTATCTACTTTGCTACCGCTTTCGTGTTTGGCTTTGCCATTTATCAATTAAAGCTACCTCCTCTCATCGGCTTTTTATTAGCAGGCTTTGCGCTTAATCTTTATGGCTATAAAACAACCGAACTACTAAATACATTAGCAAACCTCGGTGTAACACTATTACTTTTTAGCATAGGTCTAAAACTTAAAGTGTCTAATTTAATGAAACCGCAAGTGTGGGCGCCTGCCTCAATGCACATTGTTCTGAGCAGCACGCTGTTTAGTGGTTTTATGTTACTGCTAGGTGCCCTTGCACTGCCTTTATTTAGTGAACTTACTTGGCAAAGTGCATTGTTAGTCGGCTTTGCTTTTAGCTTTTCAAGTACCGTATTTGCCGTAAAAGTATTGGAAGAGCGCGGTGAGATGGCAAGCCTGCATGGTAAAATCGCCATTGGCATTCTAGTTATGCAAGATATCTTCGCTGTTATCTTCTTAGCCATCAGTACAGGTAAAGCACCGAACATGTGGGCACTGGCATTATTAGTGGGATTGCCTATTTTACGTCCAGTGATGTTTTGGGTATTAAATCGCTCAAAACACGGTGAACTATTACCTTTATTCGGGTTTTTCTTTGCACTAGTTTTAGGTTACCAAGCATTTGAATTTGCAGGTCTTAAAGGTGATTTAGGTGCGTTGATTATCGGTATGATGTTCGCATCACACAAAAAAGCAGGTGAGTTATCAAAGTCATTACTGAATTTAAAAGATGTGTTACTGGTTGGCTTTTTCTTAAATATTGGTTTGAATGCCGAACTGACAAGTCACGCAGTGATTGTTGCACTTATCATTATACTCGTCTTGCCACTAAAAGTTGCACTTTATTATGTACTGACAAACGCATTTAAGTTACGTGCTCGTACTTCGTTATTAAGTGCATTTAGCTTAGCCAATTACAGTGAGTTTGGCCTGATCGTTTGCGCAGTTGCAGCTACCAGCAATTTAATTACTTCTGAATGGCTGGCAGTTATGGCTATTGCAGTTTCAATCACATTTGTTTTAGCCTCGCCTCTTAACAAACGATCAAATGAGATTTATGTCAAAATCGAACATTGGCTACTTAAATTTGAAAGTGACAGCCGTCTTGCTGAGGAACTACCTGTTAATTTAAATGATACTAAAATCGTGATATTTGGCATGGGCCGTATTGGCACGGGTGCTTATGAAACGATTAGCCAAACCCATCCAAATCTTGTCGCGGGTATTGATATCAAACCTGATGTAGTAGAAAAGCACATCAAACGCGGTCGTCGGGTATTACTCGCTGATGCAACAGACCCTGATTTTTGGCAACGTGTAAATCATTCACATGTAGGTATGGTAATGCTCGCTATGCCTAAACATATGCAGAATATTTTTGCTTTGGAGCAACTACGAGCCTCAGGTTATCAAGGACAAGTTACTGCAATTGCCAATTATCCAGATCAGCAAAAAGAACTAGAAGATATGGGCGTTGACTCTACTTATAACTTTTATTTAGAGGCAGGAAGTGGTTTTGCAGAGCATGTAAAGCAAAAACTTTTTTCTTAGCACCTAAAATAATTATTGGTACTTAAGGATGGTGCCAATAATTATCTCTAAAATTTTCAGCAAGTTGCATAGTCAGGTTAAAATCACCTGTTTTTTAGTTCCCTTTATTAGGTCAACTCTATTTACAAAGCTTTACATGTAGATTAGCAATCACCAATAAAAAAAGAGTAGAATCCTAAGAGTACTAATAGCTTAGTATCTATTTTTAACACAAAGAAGTGACACAGTATAAGCATATTACGACTAGCATATGCGTAACTGTAAACTGATTAGGGTTGTTTAAATGAAGAATAAGTTTACCAACGAAGTTTTGGCAGACACGGATGATGCGCGTTCTGGGAAACTTTCAGACATTCAGCAGCAGCTTGATGAATTACAACAAAATGGCATGACCCCAATGGATATAAGGGCGGTGCTTTTTAACAAGATGCTCGATATCTATCAGGTACCTAATGATCACTTTCTGAGAGATGCAGAAACACCAGAAAGAATTGATGATCCGTCTATTGCATTGCAATTGCAACAGCTCGGTTTTTCAAAAAAACCTCGATATCAATTACACTAACTACTAGGCATTACTCTAGTAGTATCTATTCTGAGGGCCTACCTCCCTCACTAAATAGGCTGTTTCTTGCCCGTCACAGCCTATTTTCTCTCTTATTTTTACCGTATCATCTAACTTTAAAGTTTCTTTGAGATAAAGATGGATACAGCTGAACTCAAACGTGCCATAAATACTAAGATGCCATTTGGAAAGTATGCTGGCCGTCCTTTATTGTTACTCCCTGAGCCTTATTTAGTTTGGTTTAAACAGCAAGGATTTCCAGACTCTAAATTAGGAGCACAACTGGCGATGATGTATGAAGTGAAGCTAAATGGCCTAGAAAAAATGCTCATGCCATTATTAAATGAAAATAATTAAACTTTTTACGAACTTTTATAAATTGGTGCGGTCTATTACTTTGCTACTTGTTTATTTTTGGTTTTAATCTTTAAAAAGCGCCCTAGGCGCTTTTTTTATGCCTGTAATTTAAAGCGAGTTACTTTTAAATAAATGAATAGTAAATTTAGCTCCACCTAATGGTGAATCACACACCTCAGACTGCCCTTGATGCCAACTAACAATTTTAGCAACAATCGCAAGGCCTAAGCCAAAGCCGCCAGTTTTCTTGTCACGGCTTTTATCTAGACGAGTAAATGGCTTAAAAATACTTTGCCACTCAGACTTAGCTATCCCTGGGCCGTCGTCTTCAACACTTATTTGTATTGAATCACCCAACTCTTCAAGGCTGACATGAATTTTATGGTTTGCGTATTTTTGTGCATTGCCTAATAAATTTTGAATACAACGCGCCATAAAATGCTCGTCACACTCATAGTAAAGCTGCCTAGGCGCACTCACTGCTACATCGATATCAGTAGCAAATTCGAGCTTATTCACGACACTGTTAATAAGCGCTGTAAGGTCACACGAACGTGGCTTTAAGCTTGGTTGATGCGAATCAAGTCGTGCGTATTCAAGCATCTCAGACACTAGCGCTTCAAGCTCAGCAATATCAGCCTGCATATTATCTATATAACTATAAGATTTCTCATTTTCAATTTGCTCTTCAAGCATAGCAACGGCAAACTTTAAACGCGCCAACGGCGTTCTAAACTCATGAGAAACAGAAGAAGTCAGTTCTTGCTGCGCAGCTAGTAGGTACTGAATACGCTCTTGCATAGCATTAAGCGTGCCTGTAATTGGCAAAAAAAATGATTTAGATGCATCACGCAATTCGAAATCTTGCGAGCCGCCTACCGCCTCACAAGCTAAAGTGAGTTTGTTAAAGTCTCGCCAAAGTAACAAGCTCCAAAGACCAATAGGAAGACCAATAATGGCTAGTAATAAAAAATAGGGCCAAACAGAGCTAAAGTTAGGATTTGATATTGAGAGTGGACCAACTTGTAATAGCTGAGTCTCATTAATAGTAATGTACCAAATTACCTTCTGCTGCTGATTAAAAAGATACAAGTAGTGATCATTTTGTAATTGTGTTTTGAGGTCTGTTGGTAGAGCGAGATCAGTTAAATCAATTAGCTCGCTATTAAACTCTTGCTGTAATTTAGCTAAGCCATTATCAGTTTGACTTAATAGCCATAATGATTTACCAAACTCTTGATCTAGAGCGATTTGTTGCTGTGTGTCTTCATAGGGCCATAACTGCTCTATGACCCCACTAACAAGAAACAGAGAAACTATTATGTAAAGATATAAGCTAGCAAACAGTTTCCCCATTAATGATTACATATCCCATGCATCAGAAACGAACAGGTAACCTTGCCCCCAAACTGTTTTAATTCGGTATGGTTTATCACTGTTATCACCTAATTTCTTACGGATACGCGATACACGTACGTCAACGGTTCGGTCTAAACCATCATATTGACGACCAATCATATGTTGATGAACATGCTCACGACTTAACACTTCACCTGCATTTGAAGCAAGCAACCAAAGCAGCTCAAACTCATGAGAAGTCAGTGTAATTTCACTGCCTTTAAGTGTAACAATGCGGCTAGTTTTATCAATGGTTAAATCGCCAAAGCTAAGCTCTTCTGGTGCTTTGTTTGTAGCTTGACCACGGCGTAACAATGCGTTGATGCGCGCTAATAATACGCGTGGTTCTGCAGGCTTAATAACATAATCGTCTGCACCTAGTTCAAGCCCAATTACTTGATCAAAGTCTTCACCTTTTGCTGTAAGCATTAGAATTGGTAAGTTGAATTTATCGCGTACCTGACGGCAAACACTAAAGCCATCTTTACCCGGTAACATGACATCTAAAATCATTAAATCAACTGGATTGTTCTCAAGGTATTCGAAAACTTCATCGCCGCGTTCAAGGACCGCAACATCCAATCCATTATGCTGAAGGTAATCGCGTGTTAACTGCTGTAAGCCGAGATCATCTTCAACAAGTAAAATCTTTGCCATTGGTTGCTCCTGATTTAAAAAAAGCTCCACGGTGAACGTAACCTACGCCTCGTTGTTTTTGCTTCAGTGCTTTGCACTTCGACTTTTGTGGTCGCAACTTTGCTCCCCGTGTGCGGATTGACTAAGGAGTATATTGTTTCAACCTGAACCCGCGCTTTATGGCTATAAAGCCCATTATTACTATCAGTCCAGCATTGAATTTGCTGGTTATTTTGGTATAAACACAGATCTTGAGGTTGAGCAGTTTTCCAGCTAATTTTTAATTCAAGATCACAAAATTCGTGCTGTTGTAATACAACACACACTTTTGGTGTGATATCAAACTGAGTCGCTTGTGCATAGCTTGGGGGAGCCCAAATAACAGCAACAAACACACACAGACTAAAAACAAAATACTTCATATTAAAAAATATGATTGAATCCTATAAAAGCAGTCATCGAATACGTGTGTTCAAAAAGCGGACTGTCATCCACGGCTGAGTAGTCATAATATGCTAAATGAAAACGAAGAGAGTTAGACTCACCTAGAGGCCAACGGGCGTCGATTTTAGCATAAGGTTGCCAGCTACTGCCAACCTCTATTTCTCCGTATGATGATTCTTCGGCCGATAAACCATAAAAATAATCATTTAATTCGTTCGATTTATACCAAACACCTAAGCTCGGTGCGATACTTAAACGACCTAACTGATGGTGAGATTGCCATTGTAAGGCACTGCGAGCCCCTTTATAAACCCCGGAGACATCAGCTAGAACCTGAACAGAGAATACATGATTACTGCGGATATAGTGATAACTCAAGCCCGCATCTAAAGCCCAGCGTCTTTTTTTTACGTCATTTGTTGTGACAACAGACTTTTCAACTAATTCATCACTACTCGTTGATTCAACAACGAAGCTATTTGACGTTTGCAAGGCAAATACATTACTAGGATGAAAATCTATAAAAAAACGGGTCTCGGGGTTAAATTCAGTGACAATGTTAACAACATGTGTGTCGCTTTCATGAAGGGAATAGCCTAAGCGACCATTATCAAAAAACCATTGTTCACCATAAAAAGCAACCTCTGGTAGCAGTATTAAAGGTAAATTGTCACCTCCATGCAATGGGTTTGTAATTACCCCAGCCCCAGTATTAACACTTAAGTGCCACTGCTCAGTATCAATTTGTTGAGTTGCCATACGGCTTTCACGTTCAGTGCGAGTAGAATCATCAGCATACGCTTGACCCACACATACTAGCGCCAAAGCATAGAAAACTACGCAGAACCTGATCGTTAGAAACTTCATTATTATTTTACGACCAAAGAAAATTTTGCAATGTCAGCATAATATCAAGATGTGAACAAACTGTCCTCAGCAGGTTACAAGTATTCACAAATTTGATACATATTTCGATTAAGTTTGTTACTCCTCGACAATCTCTATGCGATTGCGACCATGTTCTTTAGCTAAGTAAAGCGCCTTATCAGCTTTAGCAATGAGCTGTTCAGGGTTACTATTTTTAGCTTTTATCGCAATACCAAAACTAGCCGTTACTTGACTCAACACCTTATCAGAATTTGGCTTCTTGATTTGTAATTTAGCGATAGTTTGGCGAAGTAGCTGTGTGAAATTAGTCATATCACTAATACTTGCAAATTGGGCCGTAAAGCAAAACTCTTCACCACCGTAACGATAGACTTGGCCAATACTGGAAACATGCTTTAATAGCTTAGCAGACACTGCTCGTAAAACTTGGTCCCCTTTTTGATGTCCAAAGTTATCATTAAATGATTTGAAATGATCAATATCTATCATGGTTAATACTGATACTTGAGCTAATTCATTGTTTTTACAAAAACGCTTTATATCCTCATCAAACTTGCCACGATTCAATAACCCTGTTAATGGATCTCTTTGCGCTTTATCCTTAGATCTAATCAACTCTTGTTTTAAGTCGGTAATTTCTGCATAAGCTTGTGCTAGTTGATTTTGAAAGTCCTGTGCCCTACTTTGTAAGGTCGCTGACTCGTCACTTAGACGTTCTACACAATCAAGTACATCATCAAAGCCTGTTTCTTGGCTGATATCTGCATTTTTTAGTTTCAAATGGCATTCTTGAAGCGTTTGGTTAAACTCTGTTGAGTAATTTATTGCTTCATTGATGTCTTGATGTACCTTTCCAACAACATCATTAAAACCACCTGATAACTGATAAAACAATGCTAAATCATCACTAGATAGAAACTGGTTGAACAGCGATTTAGCATGCTCGTGGCTGCACGTTTTAAATGCATCAATAATTTTATCTAAAGCATCATTAAGTTCGGGGGTTTTATTGCTGACATACGCATACCAAATCGCATAATTTAGCGGTGTTATTGGCATCTTATACTTAACCATGAGAGGAATAGCTTGTTTTAAACAGTGACTTGAATAACTTAGTGAGTGCTCGGCTTGCGCAGAAAGTATCATGATTCTAGGCCATGAAAATTTTATTATTTTAAATTACGTTAACAACACCTTGAAAAAAAGCAATAAAAATGGATTTTATCCATTTAAAACCAGTAAAAAACACGAAAAATAAATGCAAAAACCAATACTAAATAACTATCAAAAATTAAACCTTTTATACCAACATCAAATCGTTAACGCTAAATAGCTTGCTGAGTAAGTGATTGAGCAATGCTCCAGATAGCATTGAGCGCAGGATCATGGCGCTCTTTATTCAAAACAGCTAAACCAATTTCGAAACCAGCAACAGTCTGCTCAGCATCACTTACGATTTGCACTTTATCTTTAAGCGGACTGTTGTCCAAAACTATCTTTGGCACCATGGCAATACCTAAACCTAAGCTCACCATAGACACCATCGCTTCATGGCCTGCAACCTGAGCGTAAATTCGGCCGTGAATATTCTTTTTACGCCACCACTGCTCAAGACGTTGCCTTGATAACCCTTGCTCAGCAACAATAAACTCTAAATCTGACCAATCAATTTGTTCACTGGCAGAAAGCTTTTCGCTGATCGGGCACGCTATTTTTGGTGCTATCAATACTAATGGTGAGTACCCGACACTGGTAAAGGCAATTTGCCCAGGTAGCTTTAAAGGTTTTGCGGCAATTGCCATATCTTCATGGCCATCTAAAACTCGGTTTATTGCAAGAGCGGGATCACCGGTATTAAGGGTAATTTCAATATATGGATGTTGCATTCGCAATTGCTCGAGTATTTGATGTAAAAAACTATATGAGGCAGTTACAGAACAATAAATACTGACATTGCCATAAACATGCTGTTGCGGCTCTTGCACATTAGCCTTAAAACGATGCCAGTTAGCCAGCGTCGCATTTGCGTACTCAATGAATGACTCACCTTCGCGAGTTAATTTGACAGTGCGATTATCCCGATTAAACAACACCACCCCAACCTCTTCTTCGAGCTGTTTAATATTACGGCTCAAAGTTGGCGCACTGATATGGCAAAGCTCACTCGCTCTGGCAAAGTGTAGCGTCTTGGCTAACGCTAAAAAGTAATTAAGATGTTTGTGATCCATACCGCCACCATTTCATTTTATGAAATACTTTAATTCAAATATATCATTTTACGCAAGGTAAGAAATTGCATAGTGTTAATACATACAAAGAACACCATGTCGGTTCTTTGATTTTCTAACAAAATTGTATTTATAGGACACTAACAATGGCGAATTATTTTAATACTCTTCCTTTGAGAGAGCAGTTAGCGCAATTAGCGCAGTGTGAATTTATGGACCCAGCAGAGTTTGCTGATGGTGTAGACGCTTTAAAAGGGAAAAAACTCGTTATTGTCGGTTGTGGCGCACAAGGCCTTAACCAAGGTTTAAATTTACGTGACTCAGGCTTAGATGTTTCTTATACATTACGTGAATCAGCAATTACTGAGCGCCGTCAATCTTTCTTAAACGCATCTGAAAACGGTTTTACTGTAGGCACGTATGAAGAGCTTATTCCAACAGCAGATGTAGTTTTAAACTTAACACCTGATAAACAACATACGGCTGTTGTTAATGCCATCATGCCATTAATGAAACAAGGTGCAACACTTGCTTATTCACACGGCTTCAACATTGTTGAAGAAGGCATGCAAATCCGTGAAGATCTAACTGTTATTATGGTTGCACCTAAGTGCCCTGGTTCAGAAGTACGTGAAGAGTACAAACGTGGCTTTGGCGTACCAACATTAATCGCGGTTCACCCAGAAAACGACCCTCAAGGCCATGGTTTAGCGCAAGCTAAAGCGTATGCAGCAGGTACCGGTGGTCATCGTGCGGGTGTACTAAAATCATCATTCATTGCAGAAGTTAAATCTGACTTAATGGGTGAGCAGACGATTCTATGTGGCATGTTACAAACTGGTTCACTACTTTGCTTCGATAAAATGGTCGAAAAAGGCATTGATGCAAGTTACGCGTCAAAACTAATCCAATATGGTTGGGAAGTGATCACTGAAGCACTTAAGTATGGTGGTGTAACTAACATGCTTGACCGCTTATCAAACCCAGCAAAAGTGAAAGCATTTGAATTAAGTGAAGAGCTTAAAACAATCATGCGCCCACTTTATAACAAGCATATGGACGATATCATCAGCGGCGAATTCTCACGCGGTATGATGGCTGATTGGGCTGAAGATGACGCAAAATTACTCTCATGGCGCGCAGAAACTGCCGAAACTGCATTCGAAAAGCAACAAAATACCGACCAAGAAATCAGCGAGCAAGCATTCTTCGACCAAGGAATTTTAATGGTTGCAATGGTTAAAGCAGGTGTTGAGCTTGCCTTCGAAACCATGACTGCAGCAGGTATCATCGCAGAATCTGCTTACTATGAATCACTACACGAAACGCCGCTTATCGCAAACACTATTGCTCGTAAGAAGCTTTTCGAAATGAACCGAACTATTTCAGATACTGCAGAGTATGGCTGTTACTTATACAACCACGCGTGTTTACCACTTTTACAAGACTTTATGAAAGACATCGATACAGATGTGATTGGTAAAGGCCTTGATAGTGCAAGCAACCAAGTCGATAACCAAACCTTGATTGCCGTGAATAAAGCACTACGCGAGCACCCGGTTGAAATCATTGGTAGCAAACTACGTGGTTACATGTCAGCAATGAAGAAAATTGTTTAACCCTGGAAAGTAAGTTTCGCTTGTTAGAAACCAAGCCCAATTGCTTATATGCTTTGGGCTTTTTTTTTGTCCCTACATTGATTCGTCATCTGTAAAGTGTATGCTAAAATTACTGACTTAAATGTTGTAAACTAAGACACTTTCATGGCGTTAAATCAATTCACCATCACTAAAAAAATTACCCTACTTGGCAGTTCTATCGCCCTCATTGTTGCTGCGTTAATCGGCGCAACAGCGATATACAGTGCAAAACAAATCATTGAACAGCGAATGATTGAATCGGAACTACCGAGCAAACTACAAGCAATTGATAATTATATTACTCACGATATAAATCAAATGATCAGTGCTGCTGAGCAACTCTCCAGTAACGAGTTTGTATTAGAGTGGGCTAACTCTGGCAATACAGATGATAAAACACTGCTAAAAGAGCTTAACCGCCTTGTTACCCAGTACGATCTAGCAACGGCTTCTTGGGCTAACCGTGAAACAGCACAATATTGGAACCAAGACGGTTTCTTGCGCGTTTTAACTAAAGAGCAAGATGGTTGGTTTTTCGCGTTTACTAACACCGCACAACCCTTTTCGATCAGTATCTATCAAGAGTCACCGACTGATGTAAAAATGTTTGTGAACCACCAGCAAACTAATGGCATTGGTTTAGCAGGCCTTGCAAAAAGTATCGACGATATGCAGGGCATGCTTAAACGCTTTCAAATAGAAGAAACCGGTTTTGTATTTGTTGCAGATAAAAACGGCCTAATTCAGCTGCATAAAGACGAAAACAAAGTCGCTAAAGCTAAGTTGGATGACGTTTACAAAACGGACATCACACGGGCTCTACTAACGCAAAGCGACTTCAATTTACAAGAAATCAACCTTAATGGTGAAGCAACCTTAGTGGCGGCCAGCCCAATTAAAAACACTGATTTGTTTGTTATTGCCCAAGTGCCAAAGCACGAAGTGTTTTCGAGCATTCAAGTTTTACAATGGCAAATCATCAGCTTTGCGATTGTGATTGCGTTGATTGCAAGCTTTGCAGGTTTAGTACTGGCACGTACGCTTTCATCGCCGCTGTCGAAAATGGCTGAGTTGTTCACCCGTTTAGGCTCTGGTGATGCTAATTTAGCGTATAGACTTCCTGACTCTGAGCAACCTGAACTTGCAAACTTATCAGCGGGCTTTAACCAATTTATCTCTAAGATTGAAACTGCAATTAGCCAAGTTGCTCAAGAAAGTAGTGAAATTAGACAAAGCGCCGATCATGTGTTTCAGCAAGCACAAAAGAACTCAGTGGCGCTTGATAATCAAAAAGAGCAAACTATCTCGGTTGCTGCGGCGATTAATGAAATGGGTGCAACAGTGCAAGAAATTGCCTCAAGCGCAGCGAACACGGCTAAGCTCACTGAGAATAGCAAGCAGAACACTGAACAAAGCCATACTCAGGTAACGCAAAGTAAAGAAGCAATAATTGAATTGGCATGTGATATCGATAATATCACCGAGCAAGTAAACGAGCTGGCAAACAAAACACAAGCGATTGCCAGTATTGTCGACTCTATCAGAGGGATTTCGGAGCAAACCAACCTATTAGCACTTAATGCGGCAATTGAGTCTGCTCGTGCGGGTGAGCACGGTCGAGGCTTTGCTGTTGTAGCTGATGAAGTTAGAGCGCTTGCAAATCGCACGTCGCAATCAACAACTGAAATTCAAACCATGATCAGTGAACTAACAAATACGTCTGATTTAGTGGTTAATCATATCAATCATTCGAAATCACAAGCTCAATTGAGCGTTGATGCAATGCAGAGTTCTGTTGAATTACTTAATGCCATTAACGATGCTGCCAATGAAATAAACGATATGGCAACCTTAATCGCAACTGCAACTGAAGAGCAAAGTAATGTAGTGGCAGATGTCGGTCGTAACATTGAGCAAATAAGTGACATTAGTGATAACGTTATGCGTGAACAAATTGATAGTGAACAAGCAATCAAAGACTTAGCAAACAGTGCGCAAACCCTTGATGACCTTGTTGCAACTTTTGATAAACACTGACACGTTTTGTAACAGTTAACCCTGACCCTTTTTCATTCACGGCCTATACTTTAATGGTATTAGGCCAAGAATTAAGAGGGTCAAATGAAATTACCTAGCATTGTTTTCGCCTCAAGCTTTTGCTTATTAACAGCGTGTAGTAGTACAGAAAATAACACCGCCCCACCACCACTTGCTTTGGTGCAAAGTAATACGTTTACCCAAACCTCAGTTGAAACCCAACAAGAAATTTTTGCATTAAGCAAACATGTCAAACAACAACTTGACAGTACTTTTCCCAAAGATGGTCGATCATTGCAAAGCACTAAAGGCTTACTCAGGTTTCTATTGCAAAATGGCGATGCGTCTTTATCTTATCAATCTGGTGCGACCTTAACGGCCAATCAAGCCTACGAAAATTTAAATGCTAACTGTTTATCGTTATCGATTTTAGCCTACAGCCTAGCTGACTACCTTGGCCTCGAAGGGCAATTTCAAAAAGTGCATATCCCAGAGTATTGGGCGCTGGATAATGGTTTTAACTTACTCACAGGGCATATCAATTTGAAAGTGAGTGAATCAACAAAACAAGTGTTAAATCGTAAAGTTATATACCCTCAAGAGCGCTCTTTGGTGATAGACTTTGACCCTAACAGTCGCCAAGAGGCGTTGAAAACCAGCAACATCAACAAAGCCCGCATCACAGCGATGTTTTATAACAATAAGGGCGCAGCTGCGATGTTAAAACATGATTACGACACTGCTTTTAGCTATTACAAAGCAGCAGTTGATATTGATAGCAACTACTCAGGTGCATGGGGCAACCTTGGGGTATTATTCAGATTAACGAGTGACTACCAAAGTGCTGAAACAGCCTATCAGTATGCGATTAGTTTAGATCCTGACAACAACACCGCGCTAGGCAATTTAGCAAGACTCTATAACCTGACCGATCGTAAAGAGCAAGGCCAAGCTATATTAGCCATGCTTGACAAGAAACGCCAAGCAAACCCTTATTACCATATTTCTTTAGGTAATGATGCCTATACGACCAGCCGTTACCAAGATGCCATAAAACACTACAAAAAAGCCCGTGACTTAAATTCAACCCTGCATGATACTGATTTTGGTTTAGCCAGAACCTATTATCAATTGGGTGACTTAAAACTGGCTAAAAAGTATTTAACTATGGCAAACAATAAAGCTGACTTTGATCATGATAAACAGCGTTACGAAAGTAAATTACAAGCGCTTCGCTCGCATACTGCAAAACTTATTGATTATCGCTAGTGCTGCACTGATAAGCACAGGGCATGCTTTTGCCAATACAAACTTAGTACAAGACGTTATAACGCTAACATCGCCTCAATTTGCTGGGCGGAAAACGAATACCGAGGGCGCTAAATTAGCCGCCGATTTCATAGCAGAGCGCTTTGTCGCTCTTGGCTATTCAGTAAATGAACAAATTTTTACTTATCAATCAGGTTTCTTTAGTGAGGCGGTTGGGAGAAACATTGTTGCGATAAAAAATAGCCCTTGTGAAAAGTGTAAAAAAATTATTTTTACAGCCCATTACGACCACCTTGGGCAACAAGGCAGTCGGCTTTACCCGGGTGCCAATGATAACGCCAGCGGCGTTGCAGCTTTACTTTATTTAGCTGACCACTTTGCACAAAGCCCTCAGCGCTATCAGTTAGTGTTTGTTGCAACCGATGCCGAAGAAAGTGGCCTACATGGTAGCGATTACTTGGTATCGACACTTAATACAGACAAAATAAAACTTAACATTAATTTAGATATGCTTGTTGTGAACCCACGTAGACCTCGTATCTATGCATTTTTAGATAAGCAATCATTAGCGCACTATAAAGATGACATTAAAGCTTTGTCTGATGAGCAGCTAACCTTTATGGCAACTAGCTCGTCGGCGAGGCTGAATCGATTATTTGATCTCAAAGTTGATTGGCGCAGAGCAAGCGACCACTATTCATTCGCTAAAGCGAAGATCCCATACATTTACTTTGGTATCGGGCACGATAAACATCATCATCAAACTACCGATACAACAGAACATATCAACTTTATTTTATTTGAAGCTGCGATGAAGAAAATAGCTCTATTTATTGAAAAGCTTGCAAGTTAGCTACTTTGGTAGCTCAGAGGTTAAAACAAACTGCCTTTTTTGCGCTTTGCTAAGCTTTTTTACGCTTATTTCAAGTTTAGTTGCTTCACTACGGTTACCCACTTGCTGTTGATAGATAAGTGTTAAAGGCCCCTTGCCTTTGAGGTTTTTAGCCCCTTTTCCCGCTTGATGCTGCATAAATCGCTTTTCAACATTGGTGGTGATCCCCGTATACCAATGACCCAAACGTGTTTGCACTATGTACAAATGCCACAGACTCTCTGAATTATCATTGTTTTTTATAGGCTGCTGTAAACTTTCTGGGTTTGCTGTGGTCAAATTTGTGCCTCTTGATTGTTAATCGCATTTGTGTAAAAACAATTACTGAAAAGGGTTTTACCTTCAGTGACTAATCGGTATCATGCAGTGTATAAAAAATAAGGATTCAAACAAATAATGCAGTCGTTTAAAACTTTTTCTTTTTGGTTAGTACTTACCCTTACTTTAAGTGCTACAGCAGGGTGTTCAAGCTGGGTTTACCGAATCAACATTCCTCAAGGTAACTTCTTAGAGCAATCAGATGTAGATAAGCTACGTGTTAATATGACGCGCGAGCAAGTACTGTATGTACTGGGCAAGCCAGTCGCTGAAGACTCATTTGATAAAAATACCTGGCACTACCTTTACGTATTCAATCTTGGTCGTAGCAACGAGCAACGTAAATCACTCACTATTAACTTCGAAAACGATAAGCTTGTTTCGTTATCGGGTGACTATGAACAACCTAGCGAATTTAATACGCCGCTTGAACAAGAGTAATAGCAGCGCAAATTATTAAGGGTAGCCTAGGCTACCCTTTTTTATGCCTTATTAAGCGGACGCCCGCCTGTAATTTTATTAGCTCGGCCCTCTTCTTTGGCTTTTTCAGCACGGCGCCTGCGTGCATCCTTTGGATCAGCAATAAGAGGTCGATAAATCTCAATACGATCGCCATCTTTTACTTCTTGATTCAGTTTGCAAGTACGATTCCAAATCCCAAGCGTTAAATTATTTGCGTCTATTTCTGGGCACTTCTCGATAATGCCCGACTTAATCACCGCTTGCTCAGCGGTAGTACCTACAGGCACTTCGACCAGTAAACTGGTTGCTGTTGTTGGTAAGGCGAAAACCACTTCAACAGTGATCATGGGCGAACTCCATATACAGTTTTAGCGCGTTGAGTAAATGCATTAACCATATTCTTAGCGACTTCGTTAAATACTTTTCCGAAAGCCAGCTCAATAAGCTTACTAGCAAATTCAAACTCAAGATGCAGTTGCACTTTACAAGCTTTATCGTCCAGCGGTAAGAAATGCCATTTACCCTGTAGCTTTTTGAATGGGCCATCAACTAGGCGTAGCGCAACCGTTTGCTCATCAATAAAGATATTTTCGGTAGTGAACCACTTTTTTAAACCTGCTTTCGATATTTCTAGACTAGCTGTCATACCACTGGCTTGTTGTGTAATGATTTTAGCATCAGAGCAATGTGGTAAAAACTCTGGATATGCATCTACATCATTCACTAAATCAAACATTTCTTTGCTGCTGTACATTACCAGCGCACTTTTTTCTATTTGCGGCATATTCACTCCCAACTTTGTCGGCGAATTTTAGCAAGCTTTGACTATTTACCCAAATATTAGTGACGCGAAAATTTCTGCAAAGCCTTAAAAAAGCGATGTAAAAACGCTGTTTTTACGTATAATATGAGCCACTATGGCTAAGAAAAAATCATCTAAATCGACAAGTAATACCATCGCGCTAAACAAAAAAGCGCGTCATGAGTATTTTTTACACGATAAGTTCGAAGCAGGGGTTGAACTACAGGGCTGGGAAGTAAAAAGTATCCGAGCTGGTAAAGTAAACATCTCTGAGACTTATATTCACATTAAAAACGGCGAAGCATTTTTACTTGGCAGTCAAATTCAGCCTCTCAACAGTGCTTCTACTCACGTAATTTGCGATCCTTTAAGGTATCGTAAGTTACTTTTAAATAAGCGCGAAATCGATCGTCTTATCGGTGCTACAGAACGCGAAGGTTTTTCATTAATCGCAACTGCAATGTACTGGAAAAAATGCTGGGTGAAGTTGGAGTTCCACCTTGCTAAAGGTAAAAAGATGCACGACAAACGTGAAGACGGAAAAAATAAAGATTGGGCGCGTGAAAAAGAACGCCTGATGAAACATAAAGCTTAATTTTCCTAAATGAGCCTAACCTTTTTGTTAGGCTCGTACCCCCTACCAGTCCTGACTTCCAAACAAAATTACCCTAACCTTTTAAAAAACCCATCCTTTTTTGCTATTTCATTCACTTGCGTTTACATGGTATCAATCTTTACTGTGATTAATTCACAACACTTTCACAATTAAGCAAGGATTGAATTATATGAACAGCAACCACCGCTTTATACAGCGACCTTTATATGCATTTACCATTGCAGCATTAGCAGGCACCAGCTTTATGTCTGTTGCTGCACAAGAAGATGGAGCTGAAAAGGTCGAACGTATTGAGGTTACCGGTTCACGGATTAAGCGCTCAGATATCGAAGGGCCCTCTCCAGTACAGTCTATTAGTCGTGCAGATATCGACAACATGGGCTACGATAACTTACAACAATTATTAGAACGTATGCCTGTTGCAGGTAATGGTACATTTTCTACTCGCGGTAATAACCAAGACTCCACAGCCAATGGTGCTGCAGCTGTTAGCCTTAGAGGTTTAGGCTCTGATGCTACATTAGTACTAATTAATGGCCGTCGTGTATCTATTAGCGCTTTTGCTGAGAGCATTACCAATTCATTTGTTGATATCAACTCGATTCCAGTCTCTGCGATTGAACGTATTGATATTTTAAAAGATGGTGCATCTGCTATTTATGGTTCTGATGCAGTTGCAGGTGTAGTTAATATCATCTTAAAGAAAGATATTAATGGCCTAGAAGTGAACCTTGGTTATGGCGGTACTGATGGTCCTAACTACGAAGAAAAAACAGCAAGTTTAGTATGGGGTACCAGTACAGAGAAAAGCAGCGCATCAATTATTATTGATTACTTTAACAACACAGCACTCTCATCTGATGAAATGGGCCGCCTAGGCACAGCCAACCAAGAACCATACGGTGGTATGGATTTTCGCTCATCGCGTGGCTTCCCGGGCTACTTCTATGTAGATGGTGAAAAAACCATTGATCCAGCCTGCCCAGCAGAAAATGCAACCGCAAGTGGCAGCTGCTTATTTGACTACGGCCCGTATGGTTACGTAACCCCAGCATCTGAGCGTGTCGGTGCTATCTCACAATTTGAATATAACTTCGACAATGGTATTTCAGCTTTCTTAGAGGTTGCAGTACAACATAATACGTCGCAAGCAGCAGGTGCACCGACCCCGCTTGATGAAGATGCAGGCCTTACAGTACCTGCAAGCCATCCTAACAACCCGTTTGGCCAAGATATCGAAATTGGTCGCTACAGAACCGTAGATGCCGGCCCTCGCCAATGGGATATTGAATCTGATACGCTTCGCTTTGTTGCCGGTCTAAAAGGTGAAATAAATGACTGGAGCTGGGAAGCAGCTGTTCAAAAAGGTCGCAGTGAATCAATGCAAACAGGTAATAGAAGCCAAGGTTGGGTGCGCACTGATTTCCTACAACAAGAAATCGATGCAGGTAACTATAATCCATTTGGTGGCACCTATAATGACCAGGCAGTGATTGACCGTATCACGACAAGCTTAGTGCGCCGTGGTGAGTCTCATATGACCTCATTTGATGCAAATATTAGTGGTGAAGCATTCAGCTTTGGCGATGATGTAGTAATGATGGCTGCAGGTATTGAATACCGTGAAGAAGATGTGAGCGATATTCCAGACGACCAATTCCAGCGTGGTTTAATTTTTGGTACTGAGTCTGTATCAGCCGCTGCTGAACGCGACCAATACGCAGCTTACATTGAGTTTTCAATTCCGCTGGCTGATAACCTAGAGCTGCAACTAGCTGGTCGATACGATGACTACAGCGATTTTGGCTCAACTACAAACCCTAAAGTAGCTGTTCGCTGGGCACCAACTGATTCAATCACTGTTCGTGGTTCGTGGGCTCAAGGTTTCCGCGCGCCTTCACTGGCACAAATTGGTTTAGGTCCGTCGGAAGAAAGTCAATTCTTTGTAGATACTTACCGCTGTCAGGCAACAGGGCTTGACTGTAACGCTCTAGATTACAATATCCAATTTGCAGGTAACCCAAACCTTGAAGCTGAGGAGTCAGAGTCATGGAATGTTGGCTTTATCTGGGCACCAACCGCTGAATTTGGTTTTGGAATCGATGTATGGAGCATTACACAAGATAATAAGATTGACGAGCAAGAGTTCGGCCCTATCTATGATGAAAACTGTAATGATCAAAACAGCACAGTCTGCGTGCGTTTAGCACCACAAAATGGTCAAAGCTTAGGTGTGATCCAAAAAGTTTATAGCACCTTTGAAAACGTCTCATCACAAGAAGTATCAGGTGTCGATGTATCGGCTAACTACACACATGCGATGAACGATTACGGCTTCTTAAAATTCAATTTAGAATGGGCTTACCAAAACGAATTTAAGAAAGATGGCCGCGATTACACTGGCGAATATCGTTATCCTGAAAACCGTTGGATTTTCTCAACAAATTGGGAAATGGGTGACTTCAACACGAATGTGAACGTTAGTTACACGGGCGAGTTTGAAGATACGCCAGATATCGACTTTGACGGTAATTTAGACTTTGATAGCAACACATCACGTATGGTTGATTCACAAACGCTGGTTGATTTACAAACAGCGTATAACTTCTCAGAGAAAATTAAACTTTCTGTGGGTGTGAATAACGTGTTTGATGAAGATCCTCCGTTTGCAATCGGTGATGGTGATGGCGACTTATATGGCTATGTATCAAGCGTACATAACCCACGTGGTCGTTATTTCTATACTAAGCTAACAATGCGCTTTAACTAAATCTCATTGAGCTTAAAAACAAAAACCCGCCAAATTGGCGGGTTTTTTAATTCTTTAACTTAGGCCTAAATTATAGATCGCCTTCGTTTTCAGAAAGGAACTTAGCAACACCTTCAGGGCTTGCGTCCATACCTTTTTTGCCTTCAGTCCAACCAGCTGGACATACTTCACCGTGCTCGCTGTGGAACGCTAGCGCGTCAACCATGCGGATCATTTCGTCGATGTTACGGCCTAGAGGAAGGTCGTTAACTACTTGGTGACGTACGTTACCTTCTTCGTCGATTAGGAAAGAACCACGGAAAGCAACACCTGCTTCTGGGTGCTCAACATCGTATGCTTGACAGATTTCGTGTTTAACGTCTGCAACTAGTGCATATTTTACTTGACCAATACCACCGTCAGCAACGGCAGTGTTACGCCATGCATTGTGTGAGAATTGTGAATCGATAGAAACACCAATTACTTCAACGCCACGCTTTTGGAACTCTTCAAAACGCTTATCGAAAGCGATTAACTCTGAAGGACAAACGAAAGTGAAGTCTAACGGGTAAAAGAAGATAACTGCTTTTTTACCTTTGATAGTTTCTTTTAGGTTGAAGTTTTCAACGATTTCACCGTTACCAAGAACAGCTGCTGCAGTAAAGTCTGGTGCCTGACGGCCAACTAATACACCCATTTTTATCTCCAAATATTTGAGTTTATTTCCAATTGCCTAAGCAATACTCACATAGATATGGTTACTAAAACGCAAAAACCAAGTGTAAGTATTGATAAATTGCAAGATAGTGTAATGAGGTTACAGACAAATGAACAATCGAAAAAAGCGATATGCCTAATCGGAAAAATTGATTTATAAAAATATTACGTAACTCTTGAAGCAAACAATCGCACAGAGCTGCAAAATCAGCAGCTAAAATCTGATAAAATATGCCGAGCTAAGCAACTAGGTAGAAAAATGAAAGTTTTGATCACAGGTTCAGCAGGTCGGGTTGGCCGTGCAATTTATATCAAGTTAATGAGCAATTATAATGTCGTTGGGATGGATAAAGCGCCCTGCTCTACAGCTGACTTTGTGGGTGATATTCGTGACCAACACTTAATTAAGAGAGCTCTTCAAGACATCGACGTGATAATCCATACAGCCGCTTTACATGCCCCTCATGTTGGCCTGCACTCTGACGACGATTTTTACACTATAAATGTGGAGGCGACAGAACAACTGGCACTGTTAGGTATAGAAGCAGGCGTAAAACAGTTTATTTTTACCAGCACCACAGCGCTCTATGGTTCAGCTTCAACGCCATTAGGTCAAGCGGGTTGGGTAAACGAGGATATTATTCCAAAGCCAAAATCCATTTACCATAAAACTAAAATTGCCGCCGAAGCCAAGCTTGAAGCTATGTCAATAAAGCACAAATTACCAATCACAGTATTACAGATGTCTCGCTGTTTTCCTGAACCTGCCGATATTATGGCGCTATTTCGTAATAGCCGTGGCATCGACGCTCGCGATGTTGCCAATGCTCATTTATGTGCAATCGAGAAAAAACTAAGTGGTTTTAATCGCTTTATTATTTCAGGCGTTACGCCTTATTCAAAAAAAGATTGCCAGTCGCTTTATAAGCAAGCAGATAAAGTCATTATTGAAAAAATCCCAGCATTAGCAGATGCATTCAAGGAGCGAGGCTGGCTATTACCAACGAGTTTAGACCGAGTATACGATTCAACTAGAGCGCAGCAGCAACTTGGCTGGCATCCCAAACATGATTTTAATAGTGTTTTAGCAATGCTTGATGATGAAAGCGCTGAAGTACTCCCGGTGCTTAAAAGTAACTAACAAAAAACCCAGCTTTTAGCTGGGTTCTTAAATGAATATCAATACAGACGCTTAGTCCATGATATCTTCTGGCATATCACCACGAATTTGTTGCCAAATTTCACCTGTTTGATGACCATATTTACGCATCATTGAAATCGCACCGTCGTGTTCACGACGCTCTGCCAGTTCTGTTAAATCTTTATAAAATTGACGCGCTAATTCACGAGTCCGAGAATCAGAGAAGTAGTGGCAGCCAATTTTTGAGTAGAAACCTTTAAAGCCATTTAGGATAAGAACGTAAATGCGGTTATTACCCGCAACTGCTAATTCATGGTGAACTTTATAATCGTAATCAGCAAATGCTTGCGCACTGTCTTCTAGCTCTTCACTTTGCGATAAAATTTCAATTACACGCTCAGGAGCAAGCTTAATAGCCGCACGGGTATAAATTGCGCTGATATTTGTGCGTGCAGAAAGTAATTGATCTGTAAGCTCTGGCATTTTGTCTTCATCTAGTCGCGCTAGCGTTTCTAAAATGTTCAGGCCCGAGGTTTCCCAGAAGTTATTTACACGGGTAGGTTTACCGTGCTGAATCGTTAGCCAGCCATCACGGGCTAGACGCTGAAGTACTTCACGTAAGGTTGTACGTGTAACACCTATCAGCTCAGATAATTCACGCTCAGCTGGAAGAATTGAGCCAGGCGGAAAGTCACCATTCCAAATAGATTCAACAATGTATTCTTCAGCAAAACCTGCTGGGCTTTTCGCTTTAAAAATTCTCATTCACTTTCCACTTGAGTTAGCAACTACTTTTACCGCATTTGGTGTTCAACTCACTGATTGTACCAGATGATAAGCAACTAACAAGTAAACTAACTCGGCAGTACATAAAAATCTATAAGATCTAGTTAAATAAATGGCCTTTTGGATTAAAAGTACATCAAATAACAATACTATCGATATAATCAATTTCTATTTATTAACAATAATAACCAGCACTGATATAGGTATGGCCATGCAGCAGCGCGTTTTACCAGCTCTATTTAAAAATTTTTTAGGAACTTCACCAAAGTGGTACAAATACACCATTATTGCGTTTTTACTAATCAACCCGGTGTTATTTCAACTTAATCCTTATCTGGCAGGATGGGTATTAGTGTTAGAGTTTATTTTTACACTCGCCATGGCACTTAAATGTTACCCGCTACAACCGGGTGGTTTACTGGCAATTGAAGCCTTGTTTATCGGCATGACAACAGCAGGTCAAGTTGAACATGAGATAGTACAGAATATCGATGTGATCCTGTTACTTATCTTTATGGTTGCTGGTATCTATTTTATGAAAGACTTACTTTTATATATCTTTACAAAGCTGGTTGTTTCGGTACGAAGTAAAACCGTATTATCCCTGTCGTTTACGATAGCTGCCGCATTTTTATCTGCCTTTTTAGATGCGTTAACGGTGATGGCCGTTGTTATTGCCGTCGCGATGGGCTTTTACAGTATTTACCACAAGGTAGCATCAGGCAAAGACTCCAGCAGTGAGCATGATATTAATGACGATAACCAAGTTCGCCCAGTCAATCGTCAAGAGCTTGAAGAGTTTCGTGCTTTTCTTCGTAATTTATTAATGCATGCATCCATAGGTACTGCCTTAGGCGGTGTTTGTACTATGGTAGGCGAGCCACAAAACTTGATCATTGCAGAGCGTGCAGGCTGGTTATTTGGCGAATTTTTCTTCCGAATGTTGCCTATTACTTTACCCGTTATGATTGCAGGTATTGCCACTACTTTCTTACTCGAAAAAACCAAAACCTTTGGTTACGGCGCAAAACTCCCTGCCCCCATCCACACGATTTTATCGGATCATGCTAAAAAGCTAGAGAAAAAACGCACTACACGCGACAAAGTAAACCTAGCGATTCAAGCTTTCATTGCTGTTTGGTTGATCATAGGTTTAGCCCTTCACTTAGCCACTGTTGGTTTAATTGGTTTGTCTGTTATTATTTTTGCCACGGCCAGTGCAGGTATTATTGAAGAGCACCAATTAGGTAAAGCATTTGAAGAAGCTCTACCATTCACAGCGTTACTTTGCGTATTCTTCTCAATTGTTGCAGTTATTATCGACCAGCATTTATTTACACCTGTGATCGCATGGGTACTTACTTTCGAAGGTCAGCTGCAACTGGTGATGTTCTTCATTGCCAACGGTATTCTTTCGATGGTCAGCGATAACGTGTTCGTGGGTACTGTGTATATCAATGAAGTGGCTGCTGCGTTACAGGCAGGTCAAATTACCCGTGATCAATTTGACCTATTAGCTGTGGCAATTAACACAGGTACTAATTTACCAAGTGTTGCTACGCCTAATGGACAAGCTGCCTTCTTATTCTTGCTTACATCAACATTAGCCCCTGTGTTAAGACTATCTTATGGACGCATGGTATACATGGCGCTACCTTATACCATAGTGTTGACGATTGTTGGCTTGAGCATGACCTTATTCAGCCTTTCAGATATGACTGACTTGCTGTATCAATGGGGCTTAATCAATCACCATAGCGGTGCGTTACCTGGCTCATTAGGTGGTCATTAAAACGATTATTTAAAACAAAACATTTGAAACTAAAAAGCCCGCTTGATGCGGGCTTTTTTGATAGAGCTCTTTTTTGCTAGATTAGATGTTTAATCAAGCACTTTCGCGTCGTTTGCTTTGTTGAGTAAGCTGCGGCTTTGCGTTAAGAAATGTGCAGTTGCATCAGAGAAGTATTCTTTTGCATCAGCAAATGCGGCAATCAATGATGCTTTATCCCCTGCTTTTAGCTTTTCTAGCGTGTCTGCAAAAGTATCTTGGTAGTTGGCAAGCAGTGCTTCTACATCGTCGAATTGTGCTAACATGATGTCAGAGTAAAGCTCTGGCGATTGGGCAAATAAGCGCCCGACCATCATTAACTCTAACTGATAAATGGGTGATGAGCAGCTGCGAAGCTCTGCAAGTGTATGGCTTTGCTTGGCAAGAAACTGGCCATATACAAAAGTTGTTAAGTGACGCATAACCTGAATGATCTGCATTGCTTCATCGTGTTTTTTAGCATCCATTTCAACTACTTGGCAGCCCCAAACTTGTAGTTGTGCCATTAACCCTTTAGCTACTTCATGATCTCGCCCTTCACACACGACCACCGTTTGTTTTACCCAATGTGAAATATCTGGGCCAAACATGGGGTGTAAGCCAACTACAGGGCCGCTATGAGCCGCCATAAGTGCTTTTAAAGGTTTTTGCTTAACAGAGGTAATATCAACCAGCAAACAGTCATCATCAAGTGTCGGTAGCGCAGCGACAACTTGCTCAAGTGCATTAATTGGCACACTGACAAGAACCAATTTTGCCCCTTTTAATATCGTCTCACTTTGTGCTTGCTGTGCTTTATCTAAAATACGCACTTCATAACCTGAACGAGTAAATTGTTGAGCAAATAACTGGCCCATGGCACCTTCACCACCCACAATTACAATGGGTGATAATTGGGGTGCAACACAGGCAAGGCTACCTTGTTGGTTTTGATACGCTTCACGCATCATACGACGCAATATATCTTCAACTAACTCAGGGTTAACCCCTTGTGCGACAGCTTCTTGACGACGAGCTGCAAGTAACTCAGCCTCGCGATCTGGGGCATGTAATGGTGCTCCGATTTGTTGCTTAATTGCGCCTATTTTTTCTGTAATCCCATTACGCTTTGCCAGTAATGCCACCAATTGCGCATCACATCCATCTATTCCTGCTCTTAAATCAGCTAGATCATTCACTGTTACCACGTTACTACACCTCAAACCCTATAAACGTAAATATTTATATACAAAAAAGTAAAGCTTTTAATACAAATTATAGTAACAGGATAACAGCCAAAGCACAAAGCCCCAACGCTCTTGTAGCATAGCTTATAAAGGGATAAATAGGAGTAAGTAGATAAGTTAGAAGGGAGTATCTCTCAGAGGGGTAAATTATTTTTGTGGTATAAAAACCAAAACGGGTTGCAACCTAAGGCTGCAACCCGTTTTATTTTGCGTTGTAAAACAGCGCGTATTAGTTAAGTTTTTCTCTAATACGTGCAGATTTACCAGAACGCTCACGTAGATAGTAAAGTTTCGCACGGCGAACTGCACCGCGACGTTTAACTGAGATACTATCGATAAGAGGGCTGTGCGTTTGGAATACACGCTCAACACCTTCACCGCTCGAGATTTTACGAACTGTGAATGCTGAGTGAAGACCACGATTACGCTTAGCGATTACAACACCTTCAAAGGCCTGTAGACGCTCTTTGTTACCTTCTTTTACACGTACCTGTACAACTACTGTATCACCAGCGCCGAATGCTGGTACGTCTGTTTTAAGCTGCTCTTCTTCAAGCGCTTTAATAATATTTTGGTTTACTTTTGCCATTATATTTCTCACTTTCCTAGGTGTAACTGTCTTCTAGCCACAAGCTTGTTGGTACTCTTGCTGAAATTCAGCAAGGAGTGCCGCTTGCTCCTCAGTCAGAGCTAGGTTATGCAACAAGTCAGGACGACGAAGCCAAGTTCTACCAAGTGATTGCTTTGTGCGCCACTTAGCGATTTCTTGGTGGTTTCCGCTGAGTAATACAGCAGGCACCTGTTTATCATCCAATGTCTCTGGCCGTGTATAGTGAGGACAATCAAGCAAGCCATTCGAAAATGAATCCTGCTCAGCTGACTGGTTATGACCTAACACCCCTGGTACTAATCGTGCTACTGCATCAATTAGCGTCATCGCGGGTAGCTCACCACCACTTAAAATAAAATCACCAATTGACCATTCTTCGTCAACGTATGATTCTATGATTCGCTCATCTATACCTTCATAGCGACCTGCAATTAAAATCAGCTTTTCTGATTGTGCAAGCTCGCTTGCACCTTGCTGATCTAATTTGCGCCCTTGCGGGGACATATAAATTACTTTTGCACCATCACCTGCCGCTTTTTTGGCGTCAAGGATAGCTTGTTTCAATGGTTCAACCATCATTAACATGCCAGGACCGCCCCCGTAAGGACGATCATCCACGGTTCTATGCTTATCAGTGGCATAGTCACGTGGGTTCCAACAGTTAAAGTCGATTAGACCATTTTTAACTGCGCGACCTGTTACCCCTTGGGTGGTAATAGCATCAAACATGTCCGGGAAAAGGCTTATCACCCCTACCCATAGCGAACTCGTTTGTGACATTAAAACCCTGGGTCCCAGTCTACGGTAATTTCTCTTGCATCATGTTTAACTTCTTTAATAACAGAATCTGTTAAGAAAGGAATTAAACGCTCTGCTTGGCCAAATGCATCTTTTTTGTTTGCTTTCACAACCAAAACGTCATTTGACCCTGTCTCCATTAGGTCATCAACAGTGCCTAAGTTATAACCTTTATCAGTTATAACAGACATGCCGATCAGATCTCGCCAATAGAATTCACCTTGCGGTAATTCTGGTAGCTGCGCTGCATCTACCGAGATTTCTGCATTGGTTAAAGCCATTGCTTCGTCTCGGTCGTTTACTTGCGCAACTTTAGCGATAAAGCCTTTGTTGTGGCGACGCCAGTCGACCACTTCTAAGGTCTGCCATTTACCTTGTTGCCCTATCAACCATGGGCTGAAATCGAAGATCCCTTCGGGATCATCAGTAAATGAATGCACCTTAAGCCAGCCCTTTATACCATACGGGGCACCGAGCTTTCCTACTGTAATATACGAGGTGTTCTCTTGACTCATGGTTACTCTTACGCCTATTAAGCCGCTTTACGAGCGTCTTTAACTAACTTAGCTACGCGATCTGAAAGAGATGCGCCTTGACCTACCCAGTGATCAACACGAGATAAATCTAAACGTACTTTTTCTTCCTGACCAGAAGCGATTGGGTTAAAGAAACCTACTTTCTCGATGAAGCGACCGTCACGCGAGAAACGGCTATCCGCAACCACAATTTGATAGAAAGGGCGTTTTTTAGCGCCACCACGTTGCAAACGAATAGTTACCATACCGTCCTCTACATTAGATTGACTGTTTTCATTAATAAGATTTACTCCCCAATACGGGAAGCTGGGGAATTGTACGAGTTTTTTGCAACATTGCAAGTAAGAACTGCTGCAAAATGTAAGTTTAGTTGATTAAACACTGATCTGGGCTTTAAATCTTACATGCAGCTAACAACTACGCATAAATTATCTACAAAAAAAGGAGCTATATGCTCCTTTTTATACATTTAATAGACAGTACTATTAAAATTTAGGGCCACCACCCATCATCCCTGGTGGTAACATGCCTTTCATGCCGCGCATCATTTTCTTCATGCCACCCTTGCCTTTCATCTTCTTCATCATCTTCTGCATTTGCGTAAATTGCTTAAGCAGTTTATTGATTTCTTGCACCTGAGTACCAGAACCTGCTGCAATACGTTTTTTACGCGAGCCTTTGATGATTTCAGGACGGGCACGCTCTTTTGGCGTCATAGAGTTGATGATGGCTTCCATTTGTACGAAAGTTTTATCACCCATCTGGCCTTTTACAGCGTCTGGTAGGTTTTGCATGCCTGGCAGCTTATCAAGCATCGACATCATACCGCCCATGTTCTTCATCTGACGAAGTTGCTCAGCAAAGTCATCTAATGTGAAGCCATCACCTTTAAATACTTTTTCGGCAACTTTAGCTGCTTTCTCTTTATCTACTTTCATTTCGACTTCTTCGATTAATGAAAGTACATCACCCATACCTAGGATACGAGAAGCAATACGGTCAGGGTGGAATGGTTCAAGAGCATCAGTGCGCTCACCCACACCCATAAACTTAATTGGCTTACCGGTAATATGACGAATCGATAATGCAGCACCACCACGGGCATCACCATCGGTCTTGGTTAAGATCACACCACTTAAAGGCAGTGCTTCATCAAATGCTTTTGCAGTGTTTGCCGCATCTTGACCTGTCATCGCATCAACAACGAATAAGGTTTCGATTGGGTTAATCGCGCTGTGAAGTGCTTTGATCTCGTCCATCATGTCGTTATCGACGTGTAAACGACCTGCGGTATCAACTAATACCACATCAATGAATTTCTTCTTCGCGTGCGAAATCGCATTGTTTGCGATATCAACCGGCTTTTGTGAAATGTCACTTGGGAAGAACTCAACACCCACTTCATCAGCCAGTGTTTCAAGCTGTTTGATTGCTGCCGGACGATAAACATCGGCACTCACAACTAATACAGACTTCTTTTTACGCTCTTTTAAGAATTTAGCTAGTTTACCAACACTGGTCGTTTTACCAGCACCTTGTAAACCCGCCATCATCACTACCGCTGGCGGCTGTGCATTAAGGCTTAGCTCTTCGTTAGCTTCACCCATGGCTTTTTCAAGTTCTTCACGAACGATCTTAATAAAGACTTGGCCAGGGCTTAAGCTTTTTGTTACCTCAACACCTACGGCGCGTTCTTTAACTTGCTTAACGAATTCACGAACAACAGGTAATGCAACGTCCGCTTCCAAAAATGCCATGCGGACTTCGCGTAATGTATCTTTTATATTGTCTTCAGTTAGGCGTCCGCGGCCACTGATATTTTTTAAGGTTTTACCTAAGCGTTCTTGGAGATTCTCAAACATGTAAAGGTTCCGATAAAACGTGTTGCACCTGCAATGTACATAAATCAAACAAGTTTGGTGACAATACAGGCAATATTAAAATTTAATTCCTAGCAGTATACCGTAAATGGTGGTCGACAATACAGTGTTCAAGTGCGCAGTTTGAGTTTCTTTTTACAAACTCTATGCTTTTGCCTTGCTATAAAATACAATGGCATCAAAGAGACAAGGATTTATCGATATAAATTAAGTGGCCAAAACACGATGATTATTAGTTTAACTATTATTGCTAGTTTGTTTTATGTGTTAGCAACGTCACATGTGCTATCACGCCTTTTTCACAAACAAGGTCCAAGCCAAAAACTCACAGTCATTCTTAGCACTGTGGCTATCCTTGCTCATATGCTATTACTGGTTAATTCAGTTTTTCGTGCTGACGGCCAAGATTTAAGTATCGTCAACGTTGCTTTATTAACCTGTTGGGTCATTGTGGTGTCGGTAACTGCTGTGTCTCTCAAATTCCCTGCGACTTTATTGTTGCCAGTTGTTTATGGTTTTGCAGCCTTACTGACTCTTGCCAGCTTGTTTATACCACATCATGTGATTTTGCAATCAATCGATGTTGAGCTTGGTTTAGTTACTCACATATCGTTATCACTGCTAGCCTATTGTGTTTTGATAATCTCAACACTTTATGCTGTACAGTTCTACTTTATTGATAAGCGCCTCAAACGCAAAGACTTGGCAATTGTACACAGCCACCTCCCTCCTTTAATGGTGGTTGAGCGTCAGCTATATCAATTACTCACGCTGGGTACTATCTTACTGACTTTTGCTCTCCTTTCTGGGTTCATCTTCTTAGAGGGAATGTTTGCCAGTGAGTTTATCCACAAAACAGTCTTATCACTAATTGCTTGGCTCATTTTCACCGTGGTCACTGTAGGTCATTTACGCCAAGGCTGGCGTGGAAAGCCTGTGGTGTTTTCGATCATGATAGCCGCTTTTATCTTGTCACTTGCTTATTTTGGCAGCCGTTTCATCCAAGAAGTGGTTCTAAATAAGTTTTAACTTGACTCAGCAAGCTGTCTCTAGCTTAATATGCACTGATTTATAAAAAAAGGATCCATCCTTGGACGACATATCGACTAGTACCCTGTTTATTATATTGGGATTATTGATACTTATTTCTGCTTATTTTTCTGGTTCTGAAACTGGAATTATGTCAATCAACCGAATTCGCCTGCGTCATCTTGCTAAAGAAGATCACCGTGCAGCGAAGCGCGTCAGCAAACTATTAAGTCGCCCTGACAGACTCATTGGTCTGATCTTAATTGGTAATAACCTTGTAAATATCGCTGCAGCACAGGTTGCAACGATTATTGGTATTCGTTTGTATGGTGATCTCGGTATCGCTATTGCAACCGGCGCGCTAACGCTGGTTGTTTTAATCTTTGCCGAAGTAACGCCAAAAACACTTGCTGCGCTCTACCCAGAGAAGGTTGCTTTTCCAAGTTCAATTGTGCTTAAAGGCCTTTTGAAAATCCTTTTCCCGTTTGTGGTTATCGTAAACTGGATGACCAACGGCATGTTACGCTTGTTTGGTATTACCACAGCACAAATTGAAGAGCACAGCTTAAGCAAAGAAGAATTAAAAACTGTGGTGAACGAATCAGGTGCACTATTACCTGCTCGCCACCAAAGTATGCTGACTTCAATTTTAGATTTAGAGCAAGTCACTGTTGAAGATATCATGATCCCACGCAACGAAATTGTTGCTATCGATATCAATGATGACTGGAAGCTTATCAGCCGCCAACTTACTCATGCACAACACACTCGCGTTTTGTTGTATCGTGATCAAATTGATGATGCTGTTGGCTTTATTCACTCACGTGATGCACTGCGCCTATTAACTAAAGAGCAGTTTGATAAACCATCACTACTGCGTGCAGTACGTGAAATTTACTTTATCCCTGAAGGCACATCACTGAACACGCAACTACTTAAGTTCCAGCAATCAAAAGAGCGTATTGGCTTAGTCGTGGATGAGTATGGTGATATTCAAGGTCTAGTAACACTTGAAGATATTCTTGAAGAAGTTGTGGGTGATTTCACTACAACTCAAACGCGTACACCGAGTGAAGAAGTAACAGAGCAAGATGATGGCTCAGTACTTGTTGATGGCGGTGCTAATATTCGTGATTTAAATAAAGAAATGGGTTGGGAGCTACCGATTGATGGCCCGAAAACGCTAAGTGGTTTAATTGTTGAATACTTAGAGGACATCCCTGACTCAAACCTAAGCTTGCGTATTGCCGGCTACCCTATTGAAGTTATTGAGATAAAAGAAAATATGGTGAAGTTAGTTAAAGTTATTCCAAGTAAACGCACTGACTGACTGCTAACTAAACTTAAACAAAAGGAGTAGCTTACTACTCCTTTTTGTTACTTATAGCTTAATTACCTCTGAAGATTCACATTTTAAAAGCTAACCCGCACAACCAAACACAAATTCCTCTACTATTATTTTCTTTTGCATATATTGATATAAAAGGGAAAATAATGGACGAAATATCAATCGAGAAAATCTATAACCAAGCCATTGAATTACTGATGCTTTACGGGCCGAAGTTTATTCTGGCAATTCTGGTTCTAATCATAGGTTGGTGGCTAATTGGTCGTATTGCCAATATGGCTGAAAAATCAATGAATAAGGTCAAGTTCGAAGTTGGCCTTACGCACTTTTTAGTCTCTTTTATCTCAGTCATTCTAAAAATACTATTACTGATCTCTGTTGCTTCGATGATTGGTATAGAGACCACGTCATTTATTGCAATGCTAGGTGCTGCTGGCCTTGCGGTGGGCATGGCACTGCAAGGTAGCCTTGCTAACTTTGCAGGTGGCGTGCTTATTTTATTCTTTAAACCTTTTAAAGTGGGTGATGTAATCGAAGCACAAGGCTATATGGGGAAAGTTGTTGAAATACAAATTTTTGTCACCGTTTTACTCACCTACGACAATGAAAAAATTATTATCCCTAATGGCACGCTATCAAACGGCTGCGTTAAGAATAAGTTCGCAGAACCTCTACACCGTGTTGCAATCGAATTTGGTATTAGTTACGGAGATGATGTTCATAAAGCACGTGATGTGCTTATGAGCGTGCTTGATGATTATGATTTGGTATTAAAAGACATTGAAGATAAGAAACCATCTGTTCATGTTAGCCAGCACGGTGAAAGCCATATCGGCATGTTGGTATGGGCGTGGGTGGAGTCTGATAACTACTGGCCAGTGTATTTTGGCTTGTACGAGCGAGTTAAAATTGCCTTCGACGCTGCAGATATCACTATCCCATTCCCGCAAAGGGATGTTCATATTCACCAGTTTCCTGGTAAATAAAGAAAAAGAAGCCCGCTAATTGATGCGGGCTTTTTATTTATGTACTAACTAAATAAACGCTCAAACCAGTTCTTATCTAAATCTGCTTCACATTTTTTAAGTTGAGCGCCATAGCGGCTTGCTCGATGTTTAACTTTATTTGCAACACTCATTAGCCACTTCTTACTTTTGTAAGTGCCTCGCTTGTAGCCGCCCCACCCTTCGTGATAATTAAGGTACTGCGCATAGGCATCCCACTTTGATATACCATTTACTTTATGGGTTTTGTAAACGAACCAAGCCATAAAATCGATTGCATCGTCAAAATCATCTCTGTCTGCACCGCTATTACCTGTTTCGCGAATGTAATCAGACCATGTTGGGGTTTTTGCTTGTGAGTAGCCATATGCCGAGCTGGCACGGCCGATTGGAATTACCCACAAGAAGTACTCCATTGGCGGCGCTGCATCATGACGAAATGAACTTTCTTGATACATCATGCTCATCAGTACATGTTTTGGCGAGCCCCATTTTTCTTGTGCATCACGGGCATCGTAATACCAATCGGGTTTTTCTTCAAAAATTTTACAAATATCATGAGGTTGCTCAGGAGGAGCCGTTGCACAACCAGCCAATGATGCGGCCAGCGATAAAATAATTATACTTTTTTTCATTTTTTTATGGATCTCGCTGAACTTTTTCTCGTCAGGTCAGTCTGAACTTATGAATGCAGCAGTATAGCATTGTTTCATCCCTGAAGAATCTTTGACGCAGCCTCCCTAGGCTGCGTTTTTTTATGCCTACAACATACTAAGCTTTAGAAAAATAGTCATCTAAAAATGCAGTGAAAGATACACTGTCTGCCGCTTTAACTTCACGCTCTTTAAGCACCGAGTCAGCCGCTTGCTCTGCCAAAAATGCTTGATCATAAAATTGGTAATCTGCATCAAGGTGACTTTGCTTGTACTGCTGTGCAAGTGCTAAAGCGAAATGACCATTATCCTGGTTTTCATTTGCAAGTGCTGCTACATATCTACCAGAAAAGGTTTTACTAGGATCCTCGACCCAGGTTACCATTTCTTTTATAGTTTCAGAGTAATAGCTCACACCGTAAGCTTTATCCATGTACTGTGCTACTGGGTGTAATTTATCAAAAATAGCATGCGCCCACTCAGTTAAGCTAGTAGCCCGCCCTTCTTTTGTTAACATTAACTCTGGATCACGACCATCATTAACAACCGCATCTAAATTTGCAGTACTTAATTTTTGCTCTTGCCAATCCATTTCTGGAGATTCGCTTAATAGGCAATAGGTTAAGAAAACATCTAAGAAGCGGATTTGCTGTAGATCAATTCCAGTTTCACTAAACGGATTAACATCCAATGCACGTACTTCTATATATTCTATACCGCCACGTAACAACGCATCAGTGGGTGTTTCACCCGAAGCTGCATTACGCTTAGGACGAATTGGCGAGTAAAACTCGTTTTCGATTTGCAGTATGTTTTTGTTTAGCTGCTTTGGTTCGGCACTTTTATAATCATCAAGATGACCATACAAATCCGAAGATAAGTGGATTGCTTCTTTTAACCCAGCTACATATTCTTCTAATGAGTTATACATAACACGCAAAGACGATTGTGCACTATTTGTGTAGCCAAGATTTCCCAGACGTAGTGCTGTACCGACTTCTAAATAAAGCGTGCCTTTACCTAATTTTTTAAAGGGTAAATCTGTTTCACGCCCTTGTAGAAACGAATTACACAAAGCCGGTGAAGCACCAAACAAATAACTGATAAGCCAAAGCTCACGCTTAAAATTGCGGATCAGACCTAAATAACCTTGTGATATAAAGTCCGACAAGCTTACTTTACTTTCATTTAGCTGATATAAGCTCTGCCATAAGGTTTCAGGAAATGAAATATTAAAGTGAACACCAGCAATCGCTTGCATCATACTGCCATAACGATTTTTAAGGCCTTCACGATAAAGTGTTTTCATACGCCCTATATTTGAATCACCAAACTGCGCCAATACAATGTCGTCTTGATGCTCAATAAAACATGGCATACTAATCGGCCATAGAAGTTCATCATTCATATGTGACAATGTGAACTTTTGTAAGTCTTTTAGCTGGGCTAGGGTTTGCTCAGCTGATGTGCTCACTGGAGTGATAAATTCTAGCAAAGATTCAGAAAAGTCAGTCGTGATATGCTCATTAGTTAACGCACTCCCCACGCCTTTTGGATGCCCCAGCTTTGATATGTGACCACTTGGTTTGATCCTTAAAGCTTCTCGCTCGATACCACGTTTAATCCCATTAATTGCGTTAGGAAATTGAGCTGTTAACGCTGCTAGCGTTTTATTTAAATCATGTTTTATCAAAAATGCTTCCTCGAGCCAGGTGGCTTTAATCCTAAGTGTATGGGGGCTAAAAATAATTACTCAAGAGCCAATTATAAGTTTCTGAAAAGTCCTTACACTGAAAGTTAATCTTGCCACTGTAAGTCATATTATACAATTGCTTTAGTGACCGCTGTGACGAGTATAAATTTTATTAGTGCAAACAAAGACCGAAACAAGATAACAATTCTTTCATCCAATACTAAAGAACTAGAGCAACCATATTTTTTCTGCTTCGTTATTGTTCTAGATCAATTCTCTTAAACAATTTTTAAAAGTTTAACAAAGATCAATCTTCAAGCTCTTCCCTTACATTTTTCTGAGTTTATAATCCGCGCACCATAAAAAAGTATATTTCAAGGACTCATATGCGTCGTGGGCAAGAAATCATTAATCAGGAAGTAACATACTCTGACAATCAAGAGCTTGTCTCTACCACTGACTTACGTGGTGTTATCACATACGTAAATAAGGAATTTTGTGCTATTGCTGGTTACAGCGAAGAAGAACTCCTCGGAAAAAACCATAACATAGTACGCCACCCAGATATGCCTAAAGCGGCATTTAAAGAGATGTGGGAAAAACTAAAACAAGGTCACTCTTGGCGTGGCATGGTGAAGAACCGCTGCAAAGATGGTCGCTACTATTGGGTCGATGCGTTCGTAACGCCAATTTACGAACATGGGCAGTTAGTTGGCTATCAATCTGTACGTACCAAACCAACTGAGCAATTAAAGAGTCGTGCAAAAGCGCTCTACACTAAAATTAATGATGGTAAATCAATCGCATCATTGCGTGAGAATATTTCACTAAGACAAATAGTGTCTGCGATTTTATTAGTTGCAGGTATTGTTGGTTTAGCTGTGGCCGCGTCATGGATGATTGCTTTAGCCGCATGTGCGCTTATAGCGCTACTTTTTGCTCTAAATTATGACGAACTGGTTGTTACGCCTAGCCATTTAAAGCAGCAACGTGCAGAGTTTGATTCAGTATCAAGGTATGTCTATTCAGGATCACATCCATTTAGCATTGCTGCCTTTAATCAGCAAATGCTGTTTGCAAAGCTCAGAACGGTGCTCGGTCGTGTTAAAGACTCTACTTACTCGTTTAAAAATATTGCCACCAGCTTAGATAAACAATCGTCACTAACTGAGCAAGGCATTGCTGCACAAAGTCAACGTTTGAGTGATATTGCCACAGCAATGACGCAAATGAGCGCAACGATTGGCGAAATTTCTGCTAATACTCATCATACAGCTGATAAGGTTAAGACAACTTATCAAAGCTGTAACGATATCAAACTGCATATTGAAGATAACAGTAGCATGGTGTCTGATCTAGCTAACCAAGTAGAGCAAGCTGCCACTACTGCTAACTCTCTTGCTAGTGAAGCTGACAAAATAGGCCAAGTAATGAGTGAGATTGAAGGCATTGCTGAACAAACAAACTTATTAGCACTGAATGCAGCAATTGAAGCAGCACGTGCAGGTGAGCATGGCCGTGGTTTTGCAGTTGTAGCAGATGAAGTACGCGCACTTTCTTCACGTACTCAAAATGCAACTTCGCAAATTCACAGCTCAATTAAAGAAATTCAAGATACTTTATTTAGCTGGTCTAAAGTGATGCAATCAACTAAAGCGCAAGCAGATAGTTGTGTTGATACGACTGCTCACACTCAAACTGAGCTAGCGAGCATCTTCGCGCAAATTGATGAAATATCAGGCCTTGCGACTGAGATATCGACGGCTGCTGAGGAACAACAAGTTGTCAGCACCGATATTCGCGAAAATGTAGAAAGCATAAAAGGACACAGCGAAGAGAACTTAAAGCTTAGCTACAACGTGGCTAAAGATGCAGCGGGGCTTGTTGAAGGCTCACGCAAAGTTAACGATATGCTGTTAACCTTTAAAGTTTAAACTTAACTGATACAAAATGCCGCATCATAAATGATGCGGCTTTTGTTTTTTAGGCTAATTAACGACTCGAGAATACAAGTCCATTCTCATCAGCATCAATATGAATGATGGCACCTGGCTGGTAATCCCCGCCTAATAATCGCTGTGCTAATGGGTTTTCAATGGTATGTTGAATAGCACGTTTTAAAGGCCTTGCACCATACACAGGATCAAAACCACTTTCTGCGATGCGGTCTAAAGCTGCATCTGTAACTTCAAGAATGTAGCCTTTTTCAGTTAATCGCTCACGTAGCTTACTTAACTGAATATCAGCAATTTCTTTAATGTGCTCATTAGCAAGTGGGTGGAATACCACGGTTTCGTCGATGCGGTTAATAAACTCAGGGCGGAACTGACTGACCAATACACCCATCACTTTTTCTTTCAACCCGGCATAATCATTTGAACCCGCTTGCTCTTGGATAATATCTGAACCCAAGTTAGAGGTCATGATGATCACCGTATTTTTAAAATCAACGGTGCGACCCTGACCATCTGTTAAGCGGCCATCATCAAGCACTTGCAGTAAGATGTTAAATACATCAGGGTGCGCTTTTTCGACCTCATCCAATAAAATGACTGAATACGGACGACGGCGTACAGCTTCAGTTAAATAGCCGCCCTCTTCATAGCCAACATAACCCGGAGGTGCACCGACTAAACGTGCCACCGAGTGTTTCTCCATAAACTCCGACATATCAATGCGCACCAAGGCATCTTCAGTGTCAAACATAAAGCTGGCTAGTGCTTTTGTCAGCTCAGTTTTACCCACCCCTGTTGGGCCTAAGAATAGAAATGAACCGATTGGGCGATTTGGATCAGCAAGCCCAGCGCGAGAGCGACGAATTGCATTCGCAACAGCGACAACGGCTTCATCTTGACCAATCACTTTGTGATGTAATTGATCTTCCATTTGCAGTAGTTTTTCACGTTCACCTTGCAGCATTTTCGATACCGGAATGCCTGTCCAGCGCGATAAAATCTCCGCAATTTCGTCTTCACCTACTTGGTTTTTAAGCAAGCTCATTTCTTGCATTTCAGCTTGCGAAGCAAGGTCGAGTTTACGCTCAAGCTCAGGTATACGACCATATTGTAGTTCAGACATGCGCTGTAAATCACTAGCACGACGTGCCACTTCTAAATCAAGGCGCGCTTGCTCAAGCTCAGCTTTAATAACTTGCGTGCCTTGCAATGAGGCCTTCTCGGCATTCCACACTTCGTCTAGCTCGCGGTATTGTGCTTCAAGTTCAGTGATCAGCTCTTGCATTTCGGTGCGGCGCTTTTGACTCGCTTCGTCTTTTTCTTTCGCCAGCGCATTGTCTTCCAGTTTTAACTGAATAATACGACGTTCTAGCTTATCTAAAGACTCAGGTTTTGAGTCAATTTGCAAACGAATTGAAGAACCCGCTTCGTCAATTAAATCTATTGCCTTATCTGGTAATTGGCGATCGCTGATGTAACGGTGCGACAACTGCGCCGCAGCAACAATAGCCGGATCGGTAATATCAACTGAGTGATGCAGCTCATAACGCTCTTTTAAACCACGTAAAATCGCAATGGTGTCTTCAACCGATGGTTCATCAACAAACACTTTTTGGAAACGACGCTCAAGTGCCGCATCTTTTTCGATGTATTGACGATACTCATCAAGGGTTGTGGCACCCACGCAATGTAACTCACCACGGGCAAGTGCAGGCTTTAACATATTACCCGCATCCATTGCACCGTCTGTTTTACCTGCGCCTACCATAGTATGAATTTCATCAATAAAAAGGATGACTTGACCTTCTTCTTTGGCAAGTTCATTCAATACTGATTTTAAACGCTCTTCAAATTCACCACGGTATTTAGCACCCGCAACCAAAGCACCTAAATCAAGCGATAATACTCGCTTGTTTTTTAAGCCTTCAGGTACTTCTCCATTGATAATTCGTTGCGCAAGGCCTTCGGCAATTGCCGTTTTACCTACCCCCGGCTCACCAATTAACACCGGATTATTTTTAGTACGGCGTTGTAATACTTGGATAGTACGACGAATTTCGTCATCACGGCCAATGACTGGATCAAGCTTACCTTGCTCTGCTCGCTCAGTTAAATCGATGGTGAATTTTTTTAATGCCTGACGAGTTTCTTCAGCATTTGGATCTTCTACTTTTTGGCCGCCACGAATGGCTTCAATTGCAGATTCAATCTTGCTAGAAGTAATATTCAGTGCTTTAAAAATTTCGCCTAATGGACCTTTATCATCACACGCGGCAAGGACAAATAACTCACTCGAAATGAATTTATCTTTTCGTTTTTGAGCGTATTTATCACATAAGTTAATTAACGAAATCAGGTTATTTGACAGCTGAACATCGCCACCAATGCCTTCAACTTTAAACAGTTTTTCGATTTCTTGAGATAACTTGGTATTTAACTCATCAGCACTGACACCTGCTTGTGCAAGTAGCGCACGCACGCTTGAACCATTTTGCTGAAGCAATGAATACATTAAATGCACAGGCTCAATAAATTGATGATCGCGCCCAAGTGCTAATGACTGCGCATCTGAAAGCGCAGATTGAAATTTACTTGTAAATCTATCTAAACGCATAAAAGGTTTACCTATTAAAAAATCTAATTGCTTAATTAATGGGTATGCTTAGTGATTTGTTCAAGTAAAAGAAGAAAATTTAATCGTATAAAAGGCGTATTAATTGCGCCAGATCAAGCTCGCCATACGGCCTGTTTGTCCGTCGCGGCGATAAGAGAAAAACTGTGATTTATCAGTGACAGTACAGTACTCACCACCATATATTTTAACCACGCCTAATTGTGCCAGTTGCTGACGTGCCAGTAAGTAGATATCAGCCATGTATTTTTCATGTTTGGCTGTAAAGGCTTGTTGATGCACAGGGTTTTGTAAGCAAAAACACTCTTTAACGTCTTGCCCGACTTCAAATTGCGAAGGACCAATGGCAGGGCCTAACCAAGCAATAATATCGCTCGCTGGCGCTTGAAAGTGCGAAACCGTGTTTGCCAATATACCTTGCGCTAAACCACGCCAGCCACCATGGACAGCAGCGACTTCATCCCCAGAACTCGAGCAAAGCAATACTGGTAAACAGTCTGCGGTCATTATCGCCAGCGGCTGCTTTATTAATCGGGTGTAAAGCGCATCAGCAGAGCGTAGTTCGCTTAAATCAGACTGCTCATCAATCACGACTACATCGCTGCTATGTGTTTGGTTTAACCACACAGCAGGGTTTGGCAGCTGATTTGTAAGTAAGGCGCGATTTGCAAGCACAGCTTGCTCATCATCACCAACATGTAAACCCACATTAAAACTATCAAAGGGTGCAGCCGAAACACCGCCCTGTCGGGTGGTACTCAGTGCGCTAACAGAGTTTGGGGCAGTCCATGCTGGTGTGATCATAAAGCTTAAAACTCGATATTTGGGTTTGCTTTAGTATCAGCGCGTAAAGCTTCTGTCATAGCTGCCATATCATCTGGAATTGGCGCTTGCCAAGTCATTAGCTCACCAGTGATTGGGTGCGCAATTGATAGCTTAACAGCATGTAATGCTTGGCGTTTAAAGTCGCGTAGCATTTGAAACAGCTCAGGTGTAGCACCTTTTGGCGGGCGCGGACGATCACCATACAGTTGGTCGCCAACTAATGGGTGGTTTAAATAAGCCATGTGTACACGAATTTGGTGAGTACGGCCTGTTTCTAGGCGTAAACGTAAGCGTGTATGTGCACGGAATTTTTCTGCAACACGATAATGCGTAACCGCTGGTTTGCCCATTTCATGCACGGCCATGTGAGTACGTTTTGTTGCATGACGACCAATTGGTTTTTCAACCATGCCACCAGCAGTCATTGTGCCATTACAAATTGCTTCGTATTCACGGGTGAAGTTTTCACGCTTTTGTAATGCAGATACTAAATGTGTTTGTGCCGGAATTGTTTTCGCCACCACCATTAAACCAGTAGTGTCTTTATCTAGACGATGCACAATACCCGCACGAGGTACATTAATAATGTCAGGATAATGGTGCAGTAAAGCATTTAATACCGTGCCATCTGGGTTACCCGCACCTGGATGAACGACTAATCCCATTGGTTTATTAATTACCAAAATATCATCGTCTTCATAAACGATGTTTAATTTGATATTTTGTGCCTCATATTCACGAGGGGCTTCGATGGTTGTTTCTACACTCACCATTTCGCCACCGAGTAGTTTTTCGCGCGGTGTGTTTAATATTTCACCGTTTACAGTGATTTTATCATCCAAAATCCACGTTTTTATACGTGATCGAGAATAATCAGGGAACAATTGCGCTAATACTTGGTCTAGACGTTTACCGCCAAGGTCAATTGGAACCTCGGCTTGGAGAGAAATTTGCTCTGACATTAGTAACTTTACCCAATTTACCAGTGCAAGCTGTGCTCGACTGGGTTAGAATCGCTTTAATATAATACGTATAGTTTACTCGGTTTTCCTCACTTGGCCTAGCCGAAGACATCGAAGGTAAGAAATAAAATGATAAATAAAATAGGGAAACGTGCGTTCGCCATAGTTTTTTCAGTATCTGTACTTGGCTTAGGTGCCTGTTCATCAGCACCGGATCAAGAAGATATCCAACGCGTTCCTAATAAATCTGCACAAGCTTTATATGAAGATGCAAAACAAACATTAGATTCTGGCTTATATGCCCGTGCAATTGAGCTATTAAGCGCTATTGATTCTCGCTACCCTTTTGGTCCTTTATCAAAACAAGTACAAATGGACTTAGTGTATGCGCATTATCAAGCAGGTAATACTGAGCAAGCACTCGCAACAATCGACCGTTTTATTCGCTTAAACCCAAACCATAAAGACTTAGACTACATGTACTACATGCGTGGCTTGGTAAACATCAAAGCGGATGAAAACGCATTCCAAGAATATTTTGGTGTAGACCGTGCTGACAGAGATGCAAACCGTACTCGTGTCGCATTTACAGACTTATCAACGCTATTAAAACGTTTTCCTAACAGTGCTTATGCGCCAGAAGCGAAAAAACGTTTAGTGTGGCTACTGAATAAAATGGCTCGCTATGAGTTAAAAGTTGCTGAATACTACTATGAGCGTGAGGCATACCTTGCTGCAGCAAACCGTGGTAAATACGTGGTTGAGCACTACTCACAAAGCAGCTACCTTGATCAAGCGCTAGAGATCATGGAAAAAAGCTACAACAAACTTGGCTTACCTGAGCTGAGTGAACACGCTAAAGCAACACGTGAAGCTAATAAGCGTTAAAAATAAACTAAAAGCAAAAAAGGCGCCTAAGGCGCCTTTTTTAATATTTGCGATCGAATATACCCAAACCACCTCAAGGTGCGAGTTTCAGTTGGAATTAAATCGCATCTTCGTCTTCTTCAGCGGTACGAATTCGTACTACACGCTCAACGTCAGTGACAAAGATTTTACCGTCACCAATTTTACCTGTTTGCGATGTTTTAACGATAACATCGATAGCACGGTCAACATCTTCATCGCTTAATACGATATCTAGTTTCACCTTAGGTAAAAAGTCCACCATATACTCAGCACCGCGATAAAGCTCGGTGTGCCCTTTTTGACGGCCAAAACCCTTAACTTCGCTAACCGTCATACCTGTGATGCCCACGTCTGATAATGCTTCGCGTACATCATCAAGCTTAAATGGTTTAATAATTGCTTCGATTTTTTTCATTTTCGGATTACTTATTATTTCTCGATTGCCTCGATTTTAGACAATCCCATTGCTGATGGCAAACAAAGCTATGAATTACGGTGATTAAATCAGCAATCATGATATTATTAAACAAAGTGATTCAAAATAGAGACAACAATGAAATCATTGCAACAGGGTTTTACATTATTGGAGTTAATGGTCACGATTGCTATTGTAGGTATTATTGCAACTATTGCGATCTGGGATAGCTCAGACATGCTTGAAAATGACCGTGCAGAGAGCTATTTGTTAGAGTTAAAACGCACACTCAGTTTTGCACGCGCAAAAGCAACAAGTAGTGATGCAATTATTGTTGTTTGTAGTGGCAACACTTCAAGAGTTGAAAGTAACAGACGAGTTCCATGTTTAAACGATTGGAGCCAAGGTACTGTATTCGTCTTTTTCGATTCGAATCAAAATGGCGTTTATAACCCAAGAGTTGGCGATATCATTTTAAGAGTCATGGAAGAAGTTCCAGAAAGCAGTCAGTTAAATTTCACTGGAGATAATTCTATTATTTTTGATACCAGCGGTATGCTCACGTCAAGTCAAGGAAAGTTCACTTACTGCCCTTCAAAAGCTGATGACGATAATAACAAACAACTAGAAGTATTTACCTCAGGGACTGCTTTATATATTGGTACTACGACAGATGGCTGTAATTAAGCTTGGTAAATTGACAGCCCACACTCTCGAATTATAGTTAAATAAACAGTCGCAATTTTGGAGTCTTCAAGGATGAAGGCATTTACAACTCTGCGCAGCCTCAATGGAGCGACGTTAATTGAAAGCCTAATAGTGTTATCAATTTTATCACTCCTGCTGCATTTCGTCTTATTTGAATATAAGCCACTTCTGGCCAAAAACCGTTTAGAAAGCAACATGCAAACGGTGAAAAGAGCGCTGCAGTTTACTCGCCTAAAAGCGCAAACAAATGATGCCTATGTCACCTTCTGCGCCTTAAAACACAACAGATGCAACAAAGCTATATGGCACAAATCGTTAACCGTTTTTGTAGACAGAGGCGTGCTAGGTGTATTTGAAAGTGGTGATACCAAATTAATGGAAATCGAAGCGATTAATAAATTTGATATGCTGACTTATCCGCGTCATTCAGTCACATTTAGCCCAGCAGGTATGCCGATGGGGCTAGGTAATGGTACTTTTATCTACTGCCCAGAATATAGTAAAGCAAGCCTCAAAGGGCTTGCTATAAGCGTTAGTCCATTTGGACGGGTCAGGTTAATTGATACTGATAAATGCCAAACTGATAATTGATAAAGCTTATTTACCCCAACATGTGCTTGAATCAGCAGACCCTGTTGACGTTTTTAAACCCGTATCAGAAATAGATAAAGTTTTGCACTCGCTATCCTGTAACGGCGGTCCAGACTCAGGTGTTGCCTTAAATATAAATGTACCTGCGTCATTATCTACCTCGACACTAATGGTATAAAAGTTATTTTCTGTAGTACTAGAAACACCTAAATCAGCAATTGTGCTTGTATATTCTCGATTATCGACAAAATACTGCTCTTGCTTATTAGCTGCATCTAATAACGAAGTAATTGCCTCAGTTCGAGCAGTACGTTTTACGTGCTCAAAATAACTAGGAATAGCAATGCTCGCGATGATCCCCAAGATAGCTACAGTAATCATAAGCTCGATTAGCGTAAAACCGTTATGACCCTTTTTTCTTATAAAGTTCATTTTTTAAAAACCTATATGATTGTTTTTTTACAGGAATTACCCCTATTTGTTCTTATCTTAGATGGCTAACAATAATTATGCAATTAAGGCGAGTATTCAAATCGCTACCACATGCTCTGCCTTAACATCTAAGGCAGAGCATTCGCTTAGTGCTTTATTGGCTATTATCGTTTCGCTCTTGCTTGTAGATGAAAGTTTGTTGTGTTTTAAAGCCAAAGCCAATAGGCACTGCATCACTAACAAGCTTAATTTTACCGTCTTCAACAGTTATACCTGGACCTAAGATTTCTTGAACCTTAAATGGGTTTTCTTGCCCCTTAATACCAGGTCCAATTGTTAGAAATTGACTTAACTCTTCGACTTTATCTTCAGTATCTTTAATGACATCTGGGTTGTCAGGATCAGGTAAGTCATCACAATAGCCATTATTATTATTATCAACACAACTATTCCCCACGCCAAAATACAACTGAGGTGTGTCCGGAACATCATTGGAAGTAGTAAATTTCAGGCTATCGTAAACCTTTGTGCCATAGTGTAAATGAAAGGCATATACGCTTCCTGAGCCACCAGTTAACGAGCACTGGTTAGTTGTCTCGGTTGCAGAAGCAGGGGTATAGCTTGTGAAATAGGCAACACCCCCTATAACTGTACTCGCAGCAAGTGATTTTTCTCCCACTGACGGGAGGTTATAATACCAGCCTTTATAAGCTCCAAGTTCAACTTCTAGCTTGGTAAATTTATCAACATTATCCAGCGCATTACCAAATGGATCTGAATCCATATTCATTAAATCAGATTGAGTGATTACTTTGGGTACGTCACTACCTACAAAAGATTGAGTAACTGTATTAATATCTCGAATCATGAAAAGTTGATCCTTAGTTACTGTTGAAGTTGGCTTTGAACGATTACCACTGCCAACTAAAACTGCATCAAAGGGTGTATCTTTTCGAGAAAATATTTTTTTCCCATTAATAGTTGTTTCTGTTACCTTACTGAACATAGTTCTTGCTATCAGCGGCTTGTAGAAAAAACGCCTATCTTGCGTACTCAAAGAACTGCCCAAGCTTGCAAGTTTGAAGTGAGTCCAGGGACTATCAGAGCTATTTGGTTTTTCACTCGGCATATCTATTCGCCAAATATCACCACCTGTGTCAGTTGCATATAAACGGTCAACAAAGCCATCATAATCCGAATCAAGAACACTAACATCAGCCGCAATACTGTGCTTACCTTTAAAACCGTTTTCGGTTGGAGTTAGTGCCCAAATTTTATTTCCTGTTTGCGCATCAACAATATAGATCCCGCGGCCTTCGTTATCATCTGTTCGGATCACGTTATCCTTGTTGGTGTCGTAACCTGCACCAAAAATCAATACAGGGCGGTTTTTGTAACCTTCCATATTAATATAGGTAACCGTAGGCTTAGACCAAGTTTGACCTAACTCTTTGAAGTCACCGGAACCACCTTCAATAGGTTGATCCCACAGTAAACTTGGTGAGTCGGGGTTTGTAATATCTAAGCCATAGTAATAATTACCACCACGCCTCAAACCAAAAAATGCCCAAACACGATCACTCCCATTTACCACACCATCATTATTTTTGTCATCGAAAAATACAGATATTGGACCATCAACACCATATACTTTAGTGTTCGCTTGATTCTCTCGTAGCGGCCTAATTATTTTGTACAAACTACTTGGAATAAATGCCCAGCTTTCTTTAAGAACGTCCTTTTTATCTTGGAAAAAGTGTAAAAAGCCTGCATTTGTACCAATTAAAATGCGAATGTCATCATTACCATAATCAATTGTAACGGGTTTAGAATGTAGCGGATCACCGAAAATATCTTGTCGCTGGTCCACTGATGAAGAATCTCCATCCTCGTTATCAACATCTATCCCGCGCGCCCAATCAATTGTTTTTTGTAATTGTGACTTATCAACCCCAAACAACTTCGCGGCTTTTTCATCGCCACCTAAGGCACTCGAAACATTTGCTTTTGTAAAATCTACTAGACTAGACTTACCCGCGTCTGTGTATAACTTTCGCGATGCTAGTTTAGTTAAATGTAGATTTACGCCACCACGTTGCACTGTATTTCCATCAGCTTCTTCATTAGTTGGTAGCCAGAACGTTCTCGTTTTATTAGAAATCAAACCATCTTCATTAAGTGCAGATTTACCTGTTGAATCAACAATTTGATCACCAGACACTTTTAATTTTTTCAAATTTCCACGCCAACGCGCACCCGTTTCAGGGTAAAACATAGCGTAGTAAATCGATTCGCGGCTACGGGTTTGATCAACATTGTTACTCGCGATTGACGGTGAAGTGAAACTATCATTTACTTCACGGATTTGGGTGATTGTATTTTTCAATGCCTCGGATAATTGCTCCGACGTATTCGCATGCAGGTACTGGCCACCGCCTAATCGAGCGGTTTCCGAAAGTAGAGTTTTACCGTTATTACTCATCCCACTACCAAAGCCGATGGTATATACACGCCCTGTTTCATGGATATCCGTTGTGGTTGGCCTTAAGTCGACTTCAACATCATCAGTGCCATGTATGATCTGAGCTAACTTGTGTAGGAGAACCCCTGCAATTTTATCTGAGTTATAAAGGTAGGTCCCAAAATGAGAGTAAAAAAGATTGCTAATATTTCCATCTTGTTGATTATCTGAACCTGCAGAAGGGTCACCATCGGTCATATAAATAATATTGACCGAGTTATCACAACGCTTAACTTCTTCGGAGTTATCAAATGGAGAAATATAGGTATAGTCGTATTTTGGATTCCACCAACTACCTGTCTGTTTCCTTTTCTCAATTGACGTATCTCTGAGCGCTTCATTAACTTTTTCACCGTAAAAAACATTTTGTCCTGTAATATACAGATATGCTTCCCAGAGGGTTTCTGTTAGAGGGGTCCCCCCATTTGCAGGTAAGGCGGCAATTGTTTGTTTTAAGAAGGAACTAGACGAACCTATCCCAGATAATACATAACCACCATCAGTACTATTAAAGCGCATCAAGCCAAAGTCAATATCGTCATTACCTTCAACTAAGCTTGTTATAGCACTTTGTGCAACACCTAACCGACTATCAGAACAAAGGATATAGCCTGAATAATTACTGTAACCACAGCTGTTACCAGTCGATGTTGAGAAGGCCATACTTCCAGAAGTATCGAATACAATTAATACGCGAGGTTTCTCATCGAGATCAACATTATGATTGACATAAAGCTCTATATCTTCGGCGTGGCCCAAAAAACTAATTACAGCTAATGAAGCTAGCAATATTCGTTGAGTAATTTTTTCTATATTCATTACTTTTCTCCACTAACCACCGGTATTGAGGCTAGCCATTTCTTGGGCAACGCCTGTGCTGATCGTTAAGGTATGTTTACTCTTAGTGCCATAAGTAATAGTGGTATCAACTTGGACCATGTTACATGATACACCGGCAGTAAAGTTAAATTTACGTGGGCATGGTAAATCTAGCACACCATTATTTAGGTTTGTCATAGTATTAGATGCGCCATCCATATCATCCATATCAAAACCTCCCTCAGGTATTTCAGATGCTTTCATTAAAAAAGCACTATTGCCACCTGCTGCCGCTTCATTAGCGATAACTTTTTGCACTATACCAATTAGACTATTTTCGGCCGTTTCTCGCTCTTGGGCTGAGTTTGCAACTTTAATATCTACACTACTGCTACTCATCAATGTAACAGCAATACCTGTTACAGCAACGACCATAATCAATGCTATAACTAGTACAATACCCTGCTGTTTATGCAAACTTGAAACGCTATATTTTTTATTTCTATTGATTAAAACTTTTTCCATAACCAACCCATTTAAAAATATCCACCCAACACCCTTAGCGAAAATTCAACTATCAAAAACAAAAGCACTATAAAAAGCTAGCAAATTAATACTAGTACAAGATTATTATAAAAAATATATAATATCAATCCAAAAATGTTAATCAGCAATGTTAAACAATGAGATAACAACGATTTAAAAAATAAGATCCAACATTTTCAAGAACATAGAAGTATAAAAAGAATAAAATCATAAGCTAACCATAAAGAGGGAATGAAAATGCAAATCTATAAAAACAGAGCCTACAATTTAAAAATTTGAAGAAATTTATATTATTAATAAAAACCCATTTAAACAAAAAAAGCCCAAATAAATTTGGGCCATCTGAAATAAGAAAATAAGATTTTAATATATAACTACAAGCTATTATCATTCCTCTATAGTTTATATATATAGCTTTGTTTGACTTTTAATTTAAGAGGTTCTTTATCATATAATTGAACTTTTCCATTTTCATCAATCGTCGGCATTGGGCCATTAATAGATCCAACCTCTATTTTCTCACAATCTTCAATGCAATTTATATCTTTTGGAGGTAATGGAAATAGGTAAACTTTTCCATCTTTCACATACATTGTCGGTGTATCGGGTAATTCTGAAGCAGTTGGGCTCCTCCACCAATCGTAAACTTTTGTTCCGTAATGAAGATGAAAAGCATAAAGGTAGCCTTGGCCAGCAGCAATAGAGCATTCAAAACGTGACTTTGAGCTTGTATCTGGTTTATGAGTAGTAAAATATGCAATCCCACCAATTACAGTTGCTTTGGCTGTGGCTTTTTCTCCCCACCCTAAATTGAAAAACCACCCATCTTTACCAGCTAGGTCTACTTCTAATTCTTGAAAGTCATGTATATTATCAGTCACTTTTGAAAAAGGATCACTGTTAACATTCATTAAATCTGTTTGTTTAATTGTCTCGGGTATCTCGCTATTTTTGAAGCTGCGAGTTACAGTATTTGCATCACGGATCATGTAGAGTTTGTCACTCACTTTTAAATTTAAAGGATCAGTACGATCTCCACTACCAATAAGTACCGCATCAAAAGGGGTATCAATTCTTGAAAAAGTTTTTTCACCATCGATTGTTGTTTCTGTTACTTTACTGAACAGAGTTCTAGATACATAAGGCTCATAAAAAAATCGACGGTTGTTATTGCCTAACTTTGCCAGTTGATAGTGCGTCCAGTTACGAGAGTCATTTGTAGCTAAATCTACTCGCCAAATACCACCACCTGTGTCACTTGCATACAATCGGTCTGTATATCCATCATAGTCAGAATCAAGTAAATGTATGTCTGAAGCTATACTATGCTCACCTTTAAAGCCACCTTCTGAGTTTGTTAACGCCCATAATCTTTTACCTGTTTCTGCGTCAACAATATACAACCCTCGACCTATTGAGTCTGCTGAGATAGAGTTATCTTTGTTAGTGTCGTAACCCGCACCAAAAATCAGAACAGGTCTATTTTCATAGCCTTTAAGATTAATAAAGGTAACCTTTGGTTTAGACCAACTTTGCGCCAGCTCTTTAAAACCTGCAGCGCCACCAACAATGGGAGCACCCCACATTAACTTCGGCGAATTAGGGTTTGTAATATTGAGTGCATAATATTCATTACCACCCCGTCTTAAACCAAAAAATGCCCACACCCTATCAGCACCATTAACAACACCGTCGCTATTCTTGTCATCAAAGAATATTGAGATTGGGCCATCTACCCCATACACCTTACTTCGTTTTTCTTTATCTCTTAATGGCTTAATAATTTTATATAAACTTCTTGGTATAAATGCCCAGCTTTCACTCAATACATCATTTTTATCCTGAAACATATGTAAATAGCCTGCATTAGTGCCCACAAGTATGCATACATCATCATTCCCATAATCTATTGTGGCAGGTTTAAAATGCAATACATCTCCAAAAATATCATGTCGAGTGTCATTAGTAAGGCCGTCTTGATTTTCATCATCAACATCACGGCCTCTAGACCAGTCTATAAGATCAAACACTTCATCTGGATCAGACTCAAAATCTTCAGCGGCTTTAAAACGATTTCCGTAATGGATAATGACTCTATAGTCAGTAAATGGAAGCATTCGACCACCAGAAACATTTGTCAAAACCTTCCTGTCTTTATTAGGGATACTAGATTGGGTTGATAAAAATAAATTAACACCTCCTTTATCAACAAACCCACCATCTGCTTTTAGACTCTCATTTGATTGCCAATATGTTTTAGCTTTAGATAAAATTGCGCCATTACTATCAAGAGCAGGTTTAGCATCCGCACCGATAATTACACCATTTGAAACTTTTAGCTTTTTCAGATTTCCTCTCCAACGAGCATGATTTGAAGGCAAAAACATTGGAAAATATACTGCATCACGGTGTGATAATTTATCTGAATTATTTGATGCTACCGCTGGCGAAGAAAAAGTTGAGTTAGCCTCTCTAATATTGTCAACAACATAAGAAAATGCCTCACTTAGCGCTTCTGGAGAGTCTGCGAAAATATAGTCACCCCCCCCATTATCAGCAGTCGCCTGTAAAATATCTCCTGCGTTTTTGGCTAAGCCTTTACCAAAACCTATCGTGTAAACATTTGCGCCATCTACAACACTTGTTGCAGGGTAAATATCCCTTTTTTCATTCTCTTTACCATGAAGAATTGTTGCCATTGATGGTAAATAACTCTTCCCAACTGCTCCTGGTTCAGTACCATAAATACTTTTGTACAAGCGTTTAATAAAGTCATCTTGATTAAAATCCCAATAAGGCTCACCGTCTGTCATCAAAATGATATTAACGCTATTATCGCAACGAATTGGATCACCTGAGTTCTGCTTGAAAGGAGAAATATACTTACCACTTTGTTCTATAGAAGTATCGCGTTCAACGGGGTCTACTAAATTAGCATAGAATATTTCATCGCCCGATAGGTATCGCCACGCTTCTGTAATGGTTTCAACAAGGGGTGTTCCTCCCTGTAAAGAATTTACATCCCAGTTTCTTATGGTATTTTTAATCGCCTTATGGTTTGTACCAATTCCATGAATAATATATCCACCAGTGCCTTTAATAAGCCGCATTAAACCAAACTCAATATCACTATTGTCGTTAATTAATTTAATCATCGCCTCCTGTGCGACTTCTAATCGACTTCCTTCGGGACATAGTATGAGTTTCCCCTTATTCATACAGACTCTGCCCGTCTCTATAGAGAATGCCATGCTATTTGATGTATCAAAAACGAGTAAAATTCGTAACTTTTCGTCTTCCGAAACTTTATAATTTATATATAGATCAATATCTTCAGCAAAAATACTTGGGCTGAAAACACTAAAAAAAATAAAAAATAGGCTACTTAATTTGATTTTCATACTAGCCTTACTCCATTAATTATCACTATTTAAGCTCAGCATTTGTTGAGCTATTCCTGTTGTAATAGTGAGGTTGTGCTTACTTTTCGAACCATATTTAATAACTGAATTTATCTCAATCATATTGCACTTTAAGCCTTCGGTATCGTCAAAGCGCCTAGGACAATTCAATGGCAGAGGGCCTTCATTCCTGTTAAACATCCTGTTTGTAGTATCACCTAGGTTACCTAAGTTAATACCAGCGTCACCAATTTGTTCCTTATTTAAGAAAAAGCGGCTGTTACCTCGCGCACTTGCTTCATTTGCTATAATATTTTGTACATCACCCATTAACACGTTTTCAGCTACTCCCCGCTCTTGAGCTGCATTAGTAATTTTTATATCAACACTACTGCTGCTTAACAGAGTTACTGCAATCCCCGTAACCGCCACCACCATGATCAAAGCAACGATTAACACCACCCCTTGTTGTTTCCTTTGCAAGGTTAGATGCGCCATAAATTTGCTCCAACATTATTCAAGCGTATTGTTGTTGTGAACACGGCTCGACGAAAATTATCTTTGAAACTCAGCTCTTTCTTACTGGCATCTTCACCCAATGTGTAAGTCTGGTTTTTTAGTTTTAAGTTTGAATCCGGTAAGAGCGATCTAACAAGTAAAAAAACTTGTACTGTTAAAATGCCTCTTCGATTTTCCCAGTCGCTGTTTGTCATTTGGTTTATGCTTTTGTAAGTATCTACTCGGCTATTGTTCGTGGTATCTAGACCAAATACAAAATGCATATTCTCCACGCCTTCCATCACACTTTCAGTTTCCATTTTCTTTTTCACTGTTAGGCGTTTTCGGCGTAAAACGGGGACTTTAACTGATTGATCATTTATTTTGAATGAGTCTTCAACAATATAGTAAACATGGTGTCGATAACGCCATATAGTTGCATTACCATTGATAGATGCGGCCAAAATTGGACCTTTTCTAAATTCAGCCCGCTCTTGCTCAGCAATGAAGTAGTAATAGTCTTTGCTTGTCTGGTTAGGTTGGATCTGCAGCCCTTCAAGAAACTTCATCTGTAAAACATCAGTATTTTTCTTTGCATTGTTGATACAACTAAGCGCAGAACCATCTGAGGTTTCTACTGCATAAACCGAGCGAAAATTACTATTTGCACTGTCAGCAGGGAAGCTCGCATTATTGAGGCCTTCTGAGCAGTCACCTGTAGGGTTATTTACAGCATCCGTATTAGTATTTTCATCTGAGAACGAGTCTTCATAGAATGTTCCCCAAAAGCCAATCTGTTCTATATCACGCTGCATGATATTTAAAGCTAACCGACCTGTTTCCTGCAATTCACCAATCGTCATGGTGTCTCGTGTTGTTACTTTCATACTTAAATAAGTAAACATCACCCCACCAAGCACTATGCCGCCAATGAATAAAGCGACCATCATCTCAACAAGTGTAAATCCAGTTTGCTTTTTCATCTTATGACCTTAAGTATATGTAGCTTTCAAGCACGACTAAACGGCGCTTGTCGTTTTGTGTTCCACAATCAATAGCAGCTGTCGCATTATTTGCTTTTTGCTCCTGCCTACCTTGCCAGCTGATCACCACCCTTATATTAAATTCACTCGCATTTCCTGCTGCGACTGGGGTGTTATTTATACACACAGTGGCATTATCTAAAGCACCCGTATTTTCACGAGCTTGAATTGCGCGGATCCATTGTTGTTTATCAAACTCAGCTATATTTTTTGCAGTACAAGCGGAGTTAAAACATGCCTGAGCTTTGTCGGCTGATGATTGACTACTAAACTCTCCATTGTATAAACCGGCAAAACCCGAAGAGTCATTTGCTCTCATACGTTGGATTATGTCATTACCAAGTGCCACAGCAGCTGCACGCTGCATTGAATCAAAGCTAGCTTGTTTTGCTTTAGCTTGTAAGGCCACGGCACCTAATAAACCAAAACTCAAAATAACAAAGGCAATAAGCACTTCAATAAGCGTAAAGCCTTTCTGCTCAGAATGTTTAATCATGGTGAAGTTCATTGATACTTTTACATACCATAAGAATATTACGACACAGATAAATAACAATCTGTATATGGACAAGCGGTCATAATGCGCGATAAACGGTACCGAAACTTTCTTCAGAGCAAAGTAATAAACAATAAAGAAGCTGGGACTTTAGGAGATAAGCTGCTGCATTGAGAGTTTTTATTATTTACCCATTACAGCTTTTACATTTTTAAGCTCTCGACGACTAACAGACAAAGGCTCTTTAAACTGCTTCATCGTGACTGTATGTCCACCAGAAGAAGGACTATTAAGGCTTACAATTTGTTGCTTATTGACAAGTGTATTACGATGAATTCTGAGTAGCCGCAGAGGATAGGTTTGCTCAAGTTGTTTTAAACTTTGCTCAACAAGTGCCTCACCTTCAAAAAACACCACCCGCGTGTATTTTTGCTCTGCAATACAGCAAATAACATCATCTATATTTACTCTTCTTAATACGCCTGCAAGTTGATAGCAAATATAGTTATTTTCAGGTGTTAATACTTGAGTTCGGTTTAATTTACTAAGCTGCGCCATTGCTTTTGTTAAAGCTTGCTCGGATACAGGTTTAACTAAATAGCCATCTACTGCGAGCTCAAATGCAGTTAACGCATACTCAGGATGCGCTGTTAAAAACATCACTGCTGGGGGGATCGAAAACTGTTTTAGTTCAGCAGCTACTTCAAGGCCCGACTGCTTGGGCATATTAATATCCAGCATCACTAAATCAGGCTGGAGCTGCTTACAAAGTTCAATCACCTGTTCGCCGTTACTGGCTTCACCTACAACTGTGCAAAGTTCGTTGGTAGCTAATAAACGTTTAATACGCGCCCTTGCTAAAGGCTCGTCATCAGCAATTAAAATTTTTATCATGCGCTTCTCTTCTTAGGTATCACCAGTTTCACCCTAAAGATCTCATCACGAACAGTCGTAGTCAGTTGCGCTTTTTGATGATAGAAAAGTGACAAACGCTGACGGATGTTTTCAAGTGCCATACCGTTGCCTGCTCGTGAATGGCTCCCTTGCTTCGCTACAGGGTTAGTTATAATGAAAGTATAAGCTTTGTTCGATTGATACATCTCGACAGAAATGTTGCCCTGCTCTGCTGGCTCTACGCCATAAAAAACCGCATTTTCAATAATCGGCTGTATTGTTAGACACGGAATATCTATATCTGGCAACTCGTCAGGTAATTTCCAGCTTAATGCTAGGCGTTCGCCATAGCGCCAACGTTCAAGTGCCACATACTGCTGGCATAAAGTGATTTCATCAGCAAGCTTTATGGCTTTACCGCTGCGCATTGCGGCCTGCGACAGCGCCGCCAGCGCCAAAATTGCTTGTTCAGCCGCCTCAGCATCATAATGGGTAAGCTCAGCAGCAGTGTTTAAACTATTAAACAAAAAGTGAGGGCGTATTCTTGCTTGTAATGCATCAAGTTCAGCCTGCGCTAACGCTTTCGTTTTTTGCTCTTTTTGATTATGAATAAGCAGGAATTGGCTGAACAACGCGGTGACCAAAAATATGATCAGTAAATTACTGACAATAAAGTTAGCTCTCGACTCCATAGCGAACACATCTGAAAACACAGACAAAAACAGCCAGCTAAAAACAGACGTTAATGCCAGTAAAGTGGATATCAGAATGAATAACTGTTTAGGGTGCGACAGCTTTGTAAGTAGAGCCCGGCATACATACAGTAACGACAAGCTTGAAAGAAAAATTAGATGTAAAAAGCAGCTAAATATAGCTAGACGTAACCAAACATCACCTAAGCTCATTGGTGAAAAGGCGAGTAAAATAGCAATGACTTGGCTGACGATCAGTGTGGCAAGGACACCACGAGATTGAAAAAGAGCCGCAATCAGCAAGCCGTTTGAATTAGGCTGTTTGCTCATGGGCTCCTCTTTTAACTGTTGACTACTATTTGCTTAGATTAGCGTAGCTCAACAGGAACGGCAAATACTATGTTCTCTTCTTCGCCAGGATTTTCAACAACTTGATTGCCACCCAATTCTTTTAGACGAGCAATAACTTGTTGAACTAAAACTTCTGGTGCAGATGCACCTGCAGTAACACCCACCGCATTTACATTGTTGAACCAATCAGCTTCAACATTACTTGCATCATCAATCAAATAAGCCATAGTGCCCATTTTATCGGCAAGCTCACGTAAACGATTAGAGTTAGAGCTATTTTTAGCCCCAACTACAAGCAATACATCCACTTTATCAGCTAAGTCACGCACTGCATCTTGACGGTTTTGCGTAGCATAACAAATGTCATCTTTACGCGGGCCATCAATTGCTGGAAACTTAGTGCGTAATGCATCAATCACATCTGCTGTATCATCTACAGATAACGTTGTTTGGCTACAGTAAAACAGGTTCTCAGGGTTTTTAACCGTTAAGTTTGCAACATCTTCTGGCGTTTCTACTAAGTAAATACCACCTGCTTCGTTATCGTACTGCCCCATTGTACCTTCTACTTCTGGATGACCATGATGGCCAATTAACACACACTCAGTACCTTTACGGCTTGCACGTGTTACTTCCATATGTACTTTTGTTACCAACGGGCAGGTTGCATCAAATACCTTAAGGTCACGACGCTTTGCCTCGCTTCGAACAGCTTGTGATACACCATGCGCACTAAAGATAACAATGCTGTCGTCAGGAACCTGATCTAGCTCTTCAACAAAGACTGCACCGCGATTTTTCAAGCCATCAACAACATATCGGTTGTGAACGACTTCATGACGCACATAGATTGGCTTTTCAAAGATATCGAGTGCGCGCTCCACAATACTGATTGCACGGTCAACGCCTGCGCAAAAACCACGTGGGTTCGCTAATAAAATATCCATTAACCTGTTACCTCTAAAATATCGACTTCAAAGGTTAAGCGTTGCCCTGCAAGTGGGTGGTTAAAGTCAATAGTAACTGACTCACCTTGCACTTCACGAACAAGACCAGGTAACTCTGTACCATCAGGCTGAGTAAAGGCAATAATATTACCTACTTCAGCAGGCGTGTCTGCACCAAACTTGCTGCGGTCAACATAGTAGATGTTATCTGGATTTGGCTGACCAAATGCATCTTCTGGCTCTAATGCAAATGACTTACTTTCACCAGCCGCTAAACCGAGTAAACACTTTTCAAAGTTTGCTGTCAGGCTGCCATCACCCATTCGCAATTTTGCAGGCTTATTATGTACTTTAGTTGAATCGGCTGCTGAGCCATCTTCTAACTTAATTGAGAAATGAAAGATCACTTCAGAGTTTTCACCAATTACAGCTTGGCTCATGCTTGTTGCTCCTTAGGACTTTCGCCTGTGAAGGCATCAAATAAAAGTAATGCGGCACCGATACAAATCGCACAATCGGCAATATTAAAAACAGGAAAGTGCCAGTTTTCGTAATATACATGCAGGAAGTCAATAACATAGCCATACGCGATTCGGTCGTATAAATTGCCTATTGCACCGGCTAAAACTAACGCATAAGCAGAACATAATACCTTGTTAGACGCAGGTAAACGTTTCAGCCACCACACTAAAAGCACACTGATCGACACTGCAATCAAACTAAAGAACCAGCGCTGCCAGCCACCTGAATCACTCAAAAAGCTAAATGCCGCACCATAGTTGTGTACATAGGTGAAGTTAAAGAATGGCAGAATATCTATCGACTCTTGATAGGCCATGGTATTAACGACAAGTGATTTTGTCGCATAGTCTACTACCAAAAGCAGTAGACTAAGCCATAACCAAACCAAGCCACTTTTTCCGGCTAGTTTGCTCACAAACAACTCCTATGCGAACTGACGCTGTTCACCATCGCCGTCAACATTGCTTACACAACGGCCACAGATTTCAGGGTGTGCAGGATCAGCACCTACATCATCACAGTAATGCCAACAACGCTCACATTTTTCAGCGGTTGTTGCGGCAACTTTAATGTATAAGCCATCAATTTCTGTAGCTTGCGTATCCTCTGGCTGCGTAGTCACAGTTTCAACTGTCACGCCTGAAGTTAATAGTACAAAGCGCAGTTCATCACCTAATGCAGCTAATTTCGCGCTTAGCTCTTCACCTGCATAGATGCTTACGTTTGCTTGTAGAGTTGCACCAATAACTTCTTCTTTACGCGCCGCTTCTAGCACACGGTTTACTTCATCACGAACGTTTAGGATTGTTAACCAATCATCGTTGCTGAACTTACCTTGTGAAGAGGCTTGCAAGCCATCGTACCACACTGAGGTGAATACAAACTTGTCACGCTCACCTGGTAATGCTTCCCAGATTTCTTGCGCAGTGAAGCTTAAGATCGGTGCCATCCAACGGGTCATTGCTTCGGCAATGTGATAAAGCGCAGTTTGACATGAACGACGCGCATGGCTGTCGCTTTTCGCTGTGTATTGACGATCTTTGATTACGTCTAGGTAGAACGAACCAAGCTCACCAGTACAGAAGTTCATTAGCTTTTGCGTTACAAGTAGCATTTGGTACTTGTCGTAAGCCGCTAAGATTTCATCTTGCAGCTCAGCTGCACGGCCCACAATCCAACGGTCAAGCTCAACCATGTCTTCAATAGCAACTTGATCTGTTTTTGGATCAAAACCACTTAAGTTCGCAAGTAAATAACGGCTCGTATTACGAATACGACGATAACGGTCTGCTGAACGTTTAAAGATTTCATCAGATACAGTCATTTCAGCTGTAAAGTCAGTTGATGCAACCCATAAGCGTAAGATGTCAGCACCTAGTTTGTTCATCACGTTTTGTGGTGAAATTACGTTGCCTAATGACTTAGACATCTTACGGCCATTTTCATCAACCGTGAAACCATGTGTTAGCACTTGCTTGTATGGCGCATGACCATTGATAGCAACCGATGTCATCATTGACGACATAAACCAACCACGGTGTTGATCAGAACCCTCTAAGTAAAGATCAGCAGGACCGGTTAAATCTTCACGTGCATCAACCACACATGCGTGAGTCACACCTGAGTCAAACCATACATCTAGCGTATCTTGAACTTTCATGTATTGCTCAGCGTCATCGCCAAGTAAAGTAGCTGGATCTAAGTCATACCAAGCTTGAATACCTGATTTTTCAACTAATTTCGCCGCTTCTTCGATAAGCTCTTGTGTATTCGGGTGAAGCGCACCAGTGTCTTTATCAACGAATAATGCAATTGGCACACCCCATGTACGTTGACGTGAAATACACCAATCAGGACGGCCTTCAACCATGTTTGCAATGCGGCTCTCGCCCCACTCAGGTAACCACTCAGTCTTTTTGATTTCGTTTAATGAATCTTGACGAAGGTTAGCTTGGTCCATACTTACGAACCACTGTGGCGTAGCACGGAAGATAATAGGTGTTTTATGACGCCAGCAATGTGGGTAGCTGTGCGTAAGCGCATGATGATGCAATAACGCATTGTTTTCAGTTAATACGTCAATGACGCTCGCATTCGCTTTGAATACGTGCTGACCTGCAAACATTGGTGTGTCAGGTAAGTAAACACCGTTAGCACCAACAGGGTTAGCTACTTCTAAACCATAAGCAAGACCTGCCGCGAAATCTTCTTGACCGTGACCTGGTGCAGTATGAACAACACCAGTACCAGAATCAGTCGTTACGTGATCAGCCACAATCACAGGCACTGTGAAGTCATAGAACGGGTGAGCAACCTGTAAGTTCTCAAGTGCAGCACCTTTTACATAACCGAGTACGTGGTAATGTTTGAAGCCATAACGGTCCATAGCATCTTTAACTAGCTCAGAACCTAAAATTAGACGTTGCTGTGCACCTTCGTCATCAATTTGTACAAGGGCATACTCAAGCTTTTCGTGAACGGCTACTGCACGGTTAGCTGGTAATGTCCACGGTGTTGTCGTCCAGATAACAGTACTAACTGCACCGCTACCTTCATGGCCTTCAGCAAGTTCAAACGCATTGATTACAGCATCTTGATCAGCAAACTGAAAACGTACATCGATTGCTGGAGACTGTTTATCTTGGTATTCAACTTCTGCTTCAGCAAGTGCTGAACCACAATCTGTACACCAGTGAACAGGCTTAGCACCTTTGTGTAAGTGACCATTTTTAATGATGCGACCAAGCACGCGAATTGCGTTCGCTTCAAAGTCAAAGTTCATTGTTAAGTAAGGCTTGTCCCAGTCACCAAATACACCAAGACGTTTAAAGTCTGTTTTTTGACCCTCGACTTGTTTTTTGGCGTATGCGCGACATTTTTCACGGAACTCAGCAGCAGACACTTTCACGCCTGGCTTGCCTACTTTCTTTTCAACCATTAATTCAATTGGTAAACCGTGACAGTCCCAACCCGGCACGTAAGGTGCGTCGAAGTCAGACAAGGTTTTTGACTTAACAATAATATCTTTAAGAATTTTGTTTACCGAGTGGCCTAAATGGATATCACCGTTTGCATACGGAGGGCCGTCATGCAAAATGAAGGTTTTTTTACCTTTTTTAGCGCTGCGAATTTGACCGTAAAGATCGTCTTCATACCATGTCTTAAGCATCTTTGGTTCACGTTGTGCCAAATTGCCGCGCATTGGAAACGCTGTTTCCGGTAAATTCAAAGTATGTTTGTAGTCGCTCATTAATCCTACTTTCCGTATCGGCTACCTAATTTAAACCAAAACACTGCTTAGCGGCGGTTACATCATCTGCAATCTGCGCCGTCAGTTGTGTTAATGTCTCGAATTTTTTCTCATCGCGAAGCTTTTTAATTAGCTCCACGTGCATAAATTGTCCGTAAATGTCTTGCGCAAAGTCGAAAAGATGAACCTCTAACAATGCGCGTGTCCCATTAAATGTGGGTTTGTTGCCAATATTTGCAACCCCATATAATTCTTTATCACCCACTTTTGCTCTTACCGCAAATACCCCATTTACTGGGCATACTTGGCGTTTTAGCGCTATGTTGGCCGTTCTGAACCCTAATTCACGACCTTTCGCCCAGCCATGAATAACACGCCCAGAAATCGCATAGCCATGACCTAACATGGTTTTTGCATCTTCCAATTGCCCTGCAGCAAGCGCATGGCGAATAAGGGTACTACTCACTCTATCATTGAGTCTGCGAAAACTTGCAGTACTTTTCACATCCATGTTCAGCTCAGCGCCCATGGTTTTTAGTAACGCAAAATCGCCACGACGACGTTTGCCAAAACAAAAGTCATCACCAACAGTTAATGCTTTAACGCCTAGCTTTTCAATCAGTACTTGGCTGACAAACTGTTCTGCTTCCATGTTGGCAAATTGCTGATTGAAGCTAATACAAATCACTCGTTCCACGCCTAATTTAGCAAGCAAACTGAGCTTATCACGTAGTCGAGTTAAACGCGCGGGTGCATTATCTTTGGCAAAAAACTCTTGTGGCTGAGGCTCAAATAACATCACGGTACTTGGCAATTGATGCTTTTCTGCGTCTTGCAGCAAGCCTTTAATCACTTCTGCATGACCTAAGTGCACGCCATCAAAATTACCAATGGTCAACACACAGCCATAATGCTGCGCGCGAATATTGTGAATACCTCTAATTAACTCCATGCCACCTTTTTGCCTTTATCAGCGAGCCCAAAACATTGATATCGGGCTTGAAGCGCCGATTATAATCTTTTTTTTAGTTTGATTCAGTAGTTGCAACACTTTTTATCGTATTTAGTCGCACACCTAGAATGAATAAGGCCGCAAAGTAAACAAAAACCGCCAGCACTAATAATCCACTCAACAGCAGCACTTGCTCAGTAAAGTGCCATGCTTTCCAGGCAAATTGCTGGCCCACATACCATACAGATGCGGCCATTAATAAACTTGAAAACAAACACTTAAAGGTGAAACCAAGGCTCATCGCAGAAAACTGATAAACGCCTTCTTTACGTAGTTGATGATACAACAAATAGGCATTACAACTGGCCGACATCGCGGTTGCTAACGCTAACCCCAAATAGCCAATAAATGGAGCTAGCATAATGTTAAACACCATATTTAACACCAGTGTTTTAATACCAATTTTTACGGGGGTTTTAGTATCTTGACGCGAATAAAAGCCCGGTGCTAACACCTTGATTAACATAAAGCTAACCAGTCCAACTGAGTAGGCCATGACACCGTAACTTACCGCTTTTACATGATCAATTTCACCGTCCTGAAATGCACCATGATCAAATAAAACCGTAATAATGAGCGGGCTTATCACCATTAAACCAAACATAGCAGGCAAGCCTAAGAAAATAACAAATCTCACCCCCCAATCCAGGGTTAGCTGAAAATCTTTTGTGCTTTTAGTGCTATGTAGCTTAGACAATGCGGGTAAAATTACCGTCGCGATACCGATACCGAATAAGCCAAGAGGAAACTCAATTAAACGGTCTGAGTAGTAAAGCCACGCGATAGAACCGGTCATCAACATTGAGGCAATCATGGTGTCGAGCAACAGGTTTATTTGACTGATAGACACGCCAAACAAGGCTGGTAGCATGAGTTTTCGCACTTTTTTAACGTTTTCATCTTGCCAGCCCCATTTTGGGCGGCTCAGCATACGGGCACGGTACAAAAATGGCAACTGAAACAGTAACTGCACTACCCCCCCAACAAATACGCCAATGGCAAGGGCATAAGCCCCAACTGAAAATTTATCGTGCAATAAAACTGCGCAGCTAATAATCGATATATTCAACAGCACAGGTGTAAACGCTGCAACAGCAAAGCGATTATAGACGTTCATGACCGCACCGCTCAGGGCAACCAAACTCACGAAAAATAAATAAGGGAAAGTCAGTTTTAACAGTGCACTGGCCAGTACGAACTTCTCGGCATTTTCGCCTCCTTGCCACCAATCAATAAACCAGCCAGTTCCAAATAAGGCCGCTATAACTGGAGAAGCAATAACTCCGAACAGGGTAACAATTAATAAAATAGTTCCTAACGTACCGGCTGCTTGAGCCACAAACAACCGGACTTTATCATCACCTTGTTGCTCTTTTATCTCAGATAAAACCGGCACAAATGCTTGAGCAAAGGCTCCTTCAGCAAATAAGCGTCTTAGGAAATTAGGAATTCGATTGGCAAATAAAAACACATCCGCAGCAGCACTGGCACCTAGGAGATTCGCCACAACCGCATCTCTTACTAACCCTAAAATACGCGAGATCATCGTCATTGCACTAACAATCATCCCAGAACGAAATAATCCTTTTGCCACCTTAAACCCATTATCAAAAAACTTCTAAGATGGGCGATTATGCCTAAAATATCTTTAAAGCACTAGGCTCGAACCCGACCCTTTGTTACAATGGCGATATTAACTGCTAAAGCGGCAAATTGATGTTCGTTATAAGGAGCAGTTTTTCTTGAGATGTCAAAATTTCGTTGACATTCATGATAAAAACAGGCATATTCCACGGCCTTTAAATTAAGCTTATTTTAAGATTGTTAGGAGCAAACCTTGGCTAACATCAAGTCTGCAAAAAAACGCGCTATTACGAGCGAAAAAAATCGTCAACATAACGCAAGCCGTCGTTCAATGATGCGTACTTACTTCAAAAAAGTAGTTGCTGCAATTGAAGCGGGCGACAAAGAAGCTGCACAAGCGGCATTCGCTGTTGCAACACCTATCCTAGACCGTTACGCAACTAAAGGTCTAATCCACAAGAACAAAGCAGCTCGTCATAAGAGCCGTTTAGCAGCTAAAATCAAAGCGCTATAATTTGTTTTTGATGAATATGAAAAACCGGCTTTTGCCGGTTTTTTTTTGTTTGTAATTTAACAAGGCACTTTTCTAAATGCCCCAATAGTTAATTAGCTAGACAATTTCTAGTTCTGGGTAAAACTTTTTCAGCATTGCCGCAATTTTCTTAGGTGTAAACGGTTTTACTACAAATCCTTTAGCGCCCTTTTCAATTGCTTCTTTAACGTTTTCTACTGTTGAATGAGCCGAAACCATCACGACATTCGCTTCGGGCGAAATTTCATTTATTTGCGTGATAATCTCTTTACCATCTCCATCGGGTAATTCAATATCTAGAAAAATTATATTGAACTCTTTCTCTTTACATGCGCTTAAACACTGTGCGGCTGTAGAAGCTTCACGTACATTATCGATACCAAGGTGCATTAATGTTTGATTTAGAAAACTGCGGACCGTACCTACGTCGTCCACAATTAGAATTGAAAGCTGCGTATCCATACTATTCCTCTTAAACTATGAAGATAAACACTCATTGCACTGTAGAGTGTAACGCATTTAAGCTATGAGTGATTTGAATTTGACTATTATATCAAAAACTTCGTTATAATCTCATTATAGAGACCTATATTTAAAAGGCCAGATAAGCTTTATGTCTAATAAAATAAAAAAACAATCTTTACTTGGTAAAGCTCCTGCACGAAAGAAACCAACACAAGCGAAGCGCCAAAGACCAGTAAACCAACAACAAGCGCGCGCACTAGCTGCTCAGCACAGTGCTCCTGAAGTAAAACTCAAGAAAAGCAAAACACGGTGGTATGTACTCGCAGCAGTTGTATTAATTCTGCTAATTACGCCAAAACCCGTGTTAATCACTTACGAAAAGCTAGGTATGGTCTCACAAAGTATATTTTGGCCCGGGGTTTTTGGTTATGGTGCAAACTTATTTGATTCTACTCTTAGCCCCCGTGCAGACCTAAGCCGCAACATTATTTACCTGTGCCAAGATAAGCGTAAACCAGACACCTGTCAGAAGTACCGAGTTACAGAACAAAATGGATTTTTTGCAGCGATGAAAAAGCTGATAATGGATTAAAAAATCTAATCCGAAAATTTAAAATTACTTGGTTGAAAGCTGTGTAAAAGATCACCATAATGGCGCTCCTTTTTCAACACAGACACGATCAGATACGACCATGCTAAACGAGCTAGATTGGCTTTTAAACTTAACGTTACTTGCACTAGGACTAGGTGCATTTTTTATTAACCAGCTAACATTACTGCGTTTTGCAGCGATTAGCGCGTGTAGTTTATTATTTTTATCGTTTAGTTTAGATCTGATGTCATCAAGCGTAATATCAAACATGAGCTTGGTGTTGATCAACACATTTTATTTATTCAAGGTCTACACATTTGGCCAGTTGAATATTAATCAAGGTTAATCTTCCCCTAAGATAAATTGATAGAATAGGCTATATCATCTATCAGCATTTATGCCCAAGCAGTCCCCTGCTTGGGCTTTTTTTTGCTTACAAAATGGTTGAACTGAGATACCATAAACGGCGTATATATACCCAAGCCACCTCAAGATGCAGAATTCAGCGTTTCACAGGTGCTTAATATCAAGGCGTTACTTTGCAAGAATGGTGGTCCCTTTTAAGAAGTAACAACGATGAGAGTAAGTGCCTGTGAAACGCCCAGAGGGTTGGTTTAAAAGCGATTTATACTGCGTTATTGATTTTAACAATAGAACCACTATTATTTGCAATCAATGCCTTGCCTAAATCGCTTTTAATTCCAACTGAAACTCGCACCTTGAGGTGGTTTGGGTATAATTAATTTGGAGGTACCTTATGTCATTAAACGACTTCGACTTATTTCTCTCATCTATGGAAGACGTAAAACCTCTTAAGCATGACACTGTTCAATTTGATTCCACCAAGCAAGGCCCTTCTTTAGCGCAACAAGAAAAACGTAAAGCAGCTGAGTGTGATTTAGCAATTGATGAAAACTATTTGCGCAGCGAGTTCGTCGAGCTGTTAGATCCTCATGCCATATTGGCATTTAAAAAAGATGGCGTACAAGGCCAAGTATATAAAAACTTACGTTTAGCTAAATATCAACTCGATGCCACGCTTGATTTGCATGGTCAGCCTCTTCAACGTGCACGTAGTACGTTATTTAATTTTATCGATGACTGTCATAAACGAAATATTCGTGTCGTACTTATTCGCCATGGGATTGGTATCAAAAATAAATCACAGCCAGGTATTTTAAAGAGCTATACCAATAAGTGGCTGCAAGAAATTCCAGCGGTTTTAGCCTTTCACAGTGCCCTTAAGCATCATGGTGGTAGTGGTGCAACGTATGTGATGATTAAAAAATCTGACGAGAAGAAACACGAGAACAGAGAAATCCACTCAAAAAGAAGTTAGTTGAATAAGCGATTAAAGTGCAGCATCTAAACGTGCTGCACTCGATGAGCATGCTGTGTGGTTATGATTGACTAACTTCAATGTCCTGAACTGGTTGCTCCGATGCATTAGCTTGGTTAAACCATGCTGACACACCTAAAACGATAACTGACACGACGACCAGACTAAATTTAGCTCCACTTTGATTAGATTTCATAACGCCTCTTTTATTATTGTTTTTTTATTGAGCAACTCCAGAATAGCAAAATTACAGATGTTAACAAGACGTTTATTAAACAAATTTACAATGTGTCAATAACCTTTTGTTCTATCAACCTGATTTATTAGCTCTTTACCTTCAGTTAATCTTTTGGCATTACCTGCAATTTGCAACGAGACAGACTCTAAATCTGAAATTGCAGCACAGTGAGGCGTTAAGGTCACCTTTTGATGAGACCAGTAAGGGTGCGCCTGAGGTAAAGGCTCTTCGCTGAATACATCAAGGGTGGCGCCACGTAATTGCTCACTATTAAGTGCCTCGAGTAAATCTTCATCGACAACATGTTTGCCTCTGGCAACATTAATTAGCACCGCATGGCTTTGTAGTTTACCCAGCAGTGATTTATTGATAATGCCCTGAGTGTGTTGGTTAAGTGGTAGTAAGCACACGAGATAATCAATTTGACCGAGCATGTCATCTAACCCCTGCTGTGTGTAATAGGTGCTTACTTCAACGTCGTGTTTTTCACTATTAGACCAAGCACTTACTTGAAAACCATTTGCGAGTAAACGCTTTGCACTGGCTTTGCCTAATTCGCCGTAACCTAAGATACCCACATGTTGATGTGAATACGCTCGCTTTGGCTTCCAAGTACCCGCTGATTGTTTTAAATAATATTCTTTGAGTCTCAGCTTGTGCGCCAATACATGCCCCAATACATACTCTGCCATATCATTAGCAAGGTTATCATCAACAATTCTAACAACAGGAATATGCGCTGCTATCTTTGTTAAGTCGATGCTATCAACGCCTGCACCAAATGAAGAAACTGCTTTTAAATTTACTAGTTTAGGCCATAAATCAGCGGGCGCATTCCAGGCCAGTACAAACTCTACGGCTTCGTAGTCTGTGCACTCAGACCAAAACTGTACGTCAATCTCTGGTAATAACGCTTGTAATCGAGCAATTAATTGGCTGCAATCTCGGCCTGTTACAGCTACAAGTAAAATCATTGTCTTCTCCATTTTAGCCTCGAACACGAAGCGCTCTTTAAAAAGTCACACAACTGCAACCTAACTGTCACAGCGAACTCTTACCCTAACCTCATCGCTAAATGCGTTTATGTTTGAGGTTTGTATGATCAGTGTTGATAAAGTAATAGAAGCAAATTTACCACAATTAGAAAATTCGCCAAAAGTAAAAGGCTTAGTAAAGAAAGGTCTGGGTTATTTATTACATGAGCAAGAATTTGTTGCCTTTGGTGATGCATACCCACACTTACAGGGGCTTGAATTTGTAGAGCAAGTACTTGATGAGCTAGACTTTGACACGCGCTACAAGCCAAAGCAAATGGAACATATTCCTAGTGAAGGTAATGTCGTTATTGTCGCTAACCACCCTATCGGCTCTCTTGATGCATTAGCGCTGATAAAAGTCTTATCAAGTGTACGTCCTGACTTAAAAGTCGTTGCAAACCGCATGCTGATGTCAATCACTCCGATGCACTCGTTACTCCTTCCCGTTGATAACCTCTCTGGTACGAGTAAAAAGAAAGAACTCGCTAATATCCAGCAACACTTAAAATCAGACGGTGCATTATTAATCTTTCCTGCAGGTGAGGTATCGCGCTTAAGTCCAACGGGCATTAAAGACTGTAAGTGGAACAGTGGTTTTTTACGTATGGCAAAAAAAGCCAACGCACCTATTTTGCCTATTTACATCAAAGCGAAAAACAGCCCGTTATTCTACGGCACCTCAATGATCTACAAACCCTTAGCCAGTTTGTTATTAGTCAAAGAGATGTTCAAACAACGACAAAAATCATTAGAGTTTGAAATTGGCGCGTCCATCCCACCTGAGTCATATTTAATCGAAAATTTAAAAGATAAAGAAATAGCTCAGTTGATAAGAAAACAACTGTATCGACTTATCACAAAAAAACCGCTGCCGTTAAAAACGCAAACCCCCATTGCCAGTCCTGAAGCAACGAAAGACCTTAAAAAAGCCATTGAAGAGTGTGAGCTATTAGGTGAAACCTCTGATGGTATGAAAATTTATTTATATCAATACTGTGGTAGCTCACCGATTTTCCGTGAACTAGGACGACTTCGTGAAATTGCGTTTCGGGCAGTCGGTGAAGGCAGTGGTAAACGCCGTGATATAGATAAATACGACATGGATTATCAACACCTCGTTCTGTGGGATGCTAAGCAACTTGAACTAGTCGGCGCATACCGACTTGCCTGCGCACAAGACGTTATACAAAAACATGGCCGCAAAGGTTTATACACCGATAGCCTATTTAGCTACAGCGATGATATGACACCGTATTTTGAAAAAGGCATTGAGCTCGGTCGCAGTTTTGTGCAACCCAAATACTGGGGCAGAAAGAGCCTAGATTATTTGTGGTTTGGCATTGGCGCATTTGTGAACCGGTACCCGCAATATCGCTATTTATTTGGCGCGGTCAGTGTGTCAAACGCGCTCCCCGAGCAAGCTAAATCGCTATTGGTTCACTATTACCAGCATTATTATGGTGCTAAACAAGTATTAGCCATTCCAAACAATGAATATCGCCATACCGAATCACAAAAAGAGCAATGTGCTCAGTTATTTGCTGGGGATGATATTAAAGAAGATTTTGTTGAACTTAAGCATGTGCTTGCCAATATTGGTGCGCAAGTCCCAACCTTATTCAAACAATACACAGAGCTTTGCGAGCCAGGAGGCGTACAGTTTTTAAGTTTTAGCATCGACCCTGAGTTCAATAATTGCATTGATGGATTAGTGCTTGTCGACTTAGATAAAGTAAAAGCGAGTAAAGCCAAACGATACTTAGGGCAGCCACGCGAATAGTCGTTATAAAATAGCTTAAAAAAGTCGGCATATTCGCCGACTTTTTCTTTTTAATTAAAGATATTTCTAAGCGCAGCTAAGTATATTTGCTCAATAGTTTTTAAATCTGCGATAGGAACATGCTCATTAACTTGATGAATGGTATGGTTTCGCACGCCACATTCAATCACTTGCGTGTGCTCATTAGCAAAAAATCGCCCATCTGATGTGCCACCACTGGTACTAAGCATAGGGAAGCTGCCTGTTACTTTATGTACGGCTTGTTCAAGCTGCTGCAACAAGCAATTGCTCGCCTGATGCAAGGTATAAAATGATTCGCACGGACGCTCCCAAACAAGCGTTAGCCGCGAGGCTAAATCTGCCAATGCAAACTGAATTTCTTCTTTAACGTCTTTACTTTTGTAGCCATGACTATAACGTACGTTAAACGTGATCTCACATTGAGCCGGCACAAGATTATCGACCACATTGGCTATATTAATGCCGGTTACTTGCAGTGTTGTTGCCGAGCTTGTTTCATCTTTGTGCCAGCTAATTGCCGTTAAGCGCTTTACGACCTCTGCACTTAAATGTGCAGCGTTTATGGTGTTTTCTGGATAAGCAACATGCCCAGCTTTACCTTGAATAGATAATCGAGCAGACAACGCGCCTCGCCTGCCATTTTTAATGGTATCACCCACATGCTGATGACTCGTCGGCTCGCCAACAAGGCAACCATCAAGCACAACACCTTGTTTGGCTAGACGCTCAGCAATCAATAAGGATCCGTATTCAGCTTCGCCCTCTTCATCTGAGGTTATTAACCAGTAAAATGTGCCGCGTTTATTGCTATTTTGCGCTAAAAAACGTTTTGTTGCGCAAAGCATCGCAGCAACACCGCCTTTCATATCTGCTGCGCCACGGCCATAGACACTGCCATCGACTATCTCGCCACTAAAAGGATCAACTCGCCAATCACCTTCTGCAGCAGGGACCACATCAATATGGCCAGAAAAAGCAACGATAGGGCCTTCACCAAAGGTGATTTTAGCAATTAAATTAGTAACATGATTAAAGCTAAATACCTCACAATCAAAGCCAAGCTGGCTTAAGTTACCTTCAAGCCAATCAATTGCACCAGCTTGAGCGGGCGTTACCGATTTAAATCGGAGCAAGGTTTGTAATGTTTCAACCACCTCAGATTGCACCGACTGGTGCGTTACTAACTCTACATTTGATATCAAACTCATAATAACCCTAATCAGTTAGAAAGCTTAGGTTATTACAACGAGAGATTATGACCGCAGTGTGAAACTTAAATTAATGATTTCCTTCTTCAATAAGGGTTTCTTGGGTTACCTTGGCAATGTCTTTGTCTTCTTTGGTTAATTGTGTTCGTTGCCAACGACCAGCTGCGAACCAAAGATAAGTAATAATCGCCACAAGTACATTCGTAATAGCAAACGAATACCAAATCCCCTGCGGTCCAAGAGAGGTATGCTTAGACAAAATATACGCGGCAGGAAATTGAATAACACATTGTGAAAGCAGTGACACAACCATCGCATTTAGCATGTTGCCTGAAGCCCTAAATGCAGCGACTACACAAAGCTGCACGCCTATTCCGCCCCAAGTTAAGCACATAACCCGAATGAACTCTGCACCACCCGCTATCACAGACTCATCATCAGGAATGAAAAAAGCCACCAAGTATTCAGCAAACAGATATGCAACAACACCCACTATTGTCAGGCCCAGCAGTCCCCAAAGTGAGGCTAATCGTGTTATTTGTGCTGCACGCTGTGGATTTCCCGCCCCCATGTTTTGACCAACCAAAGTCGAAACAGCCATTGAAAGACCCATTGCCGGGATCATCACCATTTGTAAAATATTAGATCCAACACCATAAGAGGCAATCGTGTGCGTACCAAAGCTTGCCACCAAAAACGACATAATGATTAAACCAAAGGCTCGCGCAGAGAGTTCAACCGAGCCTGGCGCTCCTAAAAAGAAGGCTTGCTTCATATACTGCCAGTCTGGTTTAAAACTAGAGAGTTTAAGTTGAATGCCGTGACGCCCTCGCAAAAACACCCATACCCCGATTGCAGCCGCTAAACTTTGCGTGATAAGTGTGGCTAATGCAGCGCCCATTACGCCAAAACCCGAAAAGTCACCAAAACCAAAAATCAGTAAGGGGTCAAGCACAAAATTGAGTAACACAGTACCGCTTACAATATAGAGCGGCACCTTAGTTTGCCCTATACCACGCATTAATGCTTGAAACATGGCATAAATAAATACAAACACAACGCCGATAAAAGATACATGCATAAATTTAAGGGCATCACCAAACACTTGATCTTCAACACCTAATAAAGTCAAAAAATATGGTGAAAGCATATAGCCTATTAAGCCAAGTATGGTTGCGGTAATTGTCACCATTAACATAGTTTGGGCAGCAACGTGATTAACCTTATCTTGCTGACCCGCTCCCATGTATTGAGCGGATAAAATAGCGCCCGCCATTGCCAACCCAGAGCCAATAGCAATCACTAAAAAAGTGACCGGCATACTGACAGAAACGGCAGCTACTTGCTCTGCCCCTAAGCGGCCTACCCAAAATGCATCGGTCAGTTGATAAGCCGACTGCAAAATATTGATTAAGATGATCGGGATACCTAATTTAAGTAGCGCTTTTGAAATCGAGCCATGAAGAAATAAGTGCTGAGGATCAGCCATGCAAAACACCTAATAAGCAAATAACACCGTTAGTTTACCAGCCGCAACTGAATATAGAGTCAATAAGAGTCAATCTTTTTTTGATCTTCCCATTTAAAAACTTAATCTAAATCAAAAAATGGCTTCACTTAGTTCAAACATTTTTGAAACTTTGATCTAGAACAGGTTTTGTCCGCTGCAACTTAGTAATAATAGCCTCAACCAAATAAGACAAGTAGTTCGCGGAGAACAACATGAAAACTAAATTAAGCATTGCATTACTTACTTCACTATTAGCACTCTCTCCTGTTGCAAACGCAAACTTAAGCGTGAATGTAGGTGCAATTAATGTAAACCCTGATAACGACAGCTCAAAAATCAATGAAGCGCCAACGTTAGGACTTCGTGGCGATGACAATACCCAATTAGGTATTACGATTGATTACTCTTTTAATGACAACTGGGTTCTTGAATTAGTTGCAGCGACACCATTTAGCCATGATGTTCAAGGAACTGGTGGCTTAGCGGGCAATAAAATTGCCGATATTAAGCAATTACCACCATCACTAATCGCCCAGTACCACTTCTTAGACTCAACTTATAAGTTCCGTCCTTTTGTGGGTGTAGGTATTAACTTTACAACCTTCTTTGATGAGAAACCTTCTGCGGCTTTAAAAGCAACATTAGGTACTGACGATGTAGAAGTGAAACTAGATGATTCATTTGGCTTTGCAGCTCAAGCTGGTTTTAACTACATGATGAGTGAAAACTGGGGCCTACATGGCATGGTTTCACTAATCGACATCGATACAGACGCAACAGTTTATGCTGACGGCGCAAAGGCATTAACTTCAACGGTAGAAATTGACCCAGTTGTTGCTATGTTCGGTGTTAAATACAAATTCTAACTTTCATTTTGTGAAAGCCCATACGCACAAAAAGGCCATTTAATGGCCTTTTTTTTCATCTTCATTTAGTCGATTACAAATTTATTCTTTAACTCTGGCATCATATTTGTTAAACCCTAGTAAACAAATTATATTTTTGAAAAAAAACATTTTTTTGAGCTAAACTTCAATTTAAGACGTATTTATTTTGCTAAATTTCAACGGACTAAGAAATATCTGAATTTTCAGAGCCAGCGGTTATTGTTCCCGATAACCAACAAAGATACAATATAGCAATAATAATATTGACCTATACAATGTAAAAAAAATGATAACGAGGCTTGCCTTTTGAAAAAGATTATCAACTATTTACTTATAATTTCATGTTTAACCTTAACAGCATGTAAAGTGAAAGACCCTGATGAAGATAAGCCGCAAGAGCAAAAGCAAGATTCCATCAGTGCTAGAGAAACTTTACTTGCTGGTAAGGCTGATTTATCCCTATCAGTGGTGGATGAGAGTAAAGCCAATTTAAGTAATGTTGTCATAAAAGTCGCAGGACAAAGCTACACATCAGATGCCAATGGCAAAGTTAACATTAGCGATTTGCCTTATGGTAACCATGCCTTAATGGTGCAACAAAACGGTTACTTTGCAAAAGCAGGGGTTATCGTTAATCAACCAAATTATGCAACTTCTCAAGTACAATTAGAAACAAAAGCTCAAAACAGTAAAAGCCTGATTTTTGCTGGAGATACTATGTTTGGACGCCGTTATTTAGATCCAAGCTTATCGACTATGGGAACAAACATCCCCGATGTTAAAAATGCACTTATTCGCCCTGAAACAGCTGGGGCAGATAGTGTTGCAATTACTGCCGATGTTGCTGAGCTATTTTTAAATGCAGACTTTGCTTCCGTTAACTTTGAATCACCAGTAACAAGCAACCCTAGTGCCGTTCATCCAACAAAAGAGTTTAGCTTTTTTTCTTTACCTGATTCACTCCAAGGACTTTCAGCCATAGGCGTTGACTATTTGGGGCTCGGTAATAACCATGTGTATGACTATTTACAATCGGGTCTTGAAGACACACTTATAGAAGTTGCAAATGCGGGGTTCTTACACAGTGGTGCTGGAATAAATGACACTGACGCTCTTGCACCTGTGAATGCTAGTCTTGGGGACATTAACTTAACACTTTTTGCTGCAACCTCTATCACTGGAGATGAGCATGAATTTAATTATGTTGCAGAGCAGAGTAAAGGAGGTGCGGCAGATCTTACCAATGCAAATGCAGTAAATGATACTCTACAAGCGCTTGATACTAATAATTTTATAATTGCACAAATGCATGGCGGTGATGAATATAGTTACTCGCCAACAAGTTATATAGACGGTCGGTTCCAAGCTCTTTCTTCGCAAAATACTGATTTATTAATAGCTCATCACCCTCACGTTGCTCAGGGTTTTGCTGTTTATAATGATATTCCTGCAGTACTCGGCTTAGGTAACTTTGTGTTTGATCAACCTAGATTAGACACTCTATTAGGTGTTGCGGTGATGATTGACCTAAACGCAGACACACAAACAGTAAATCGTGCCTTTGCTTACCCTATTTACATTGAAGACTACATGCCTCGTTTTACCACTGGCTTTTTAAGTAACTATTTAGTGCGCCGTCTAGCAGAGTTCTCAGATGACTCGGTAACGTTAATACCGCGTGACAATTATGCTGAAGTATATTTCTCTAAAGACCAAGCAACAAAGCGTACTTCACAAGTGATCGTTACACTCGATAGTAGCAGTGACATAATTGACTTACGTCAATATGCACCATCATCCGCTGCATACTTGTCTAATATTGAAGTGACTAGTGGTGAGCTTAGCAATAGTATTTTAGGCCGAGACATCATGGTATTCGGCGATTTCGAAGACTGGGATAACGACTCAGAAGCTTTTGAGGTAAGTCGCTGGGATCATACTAGTGATAGCGTTTTTCCTTGCACCGATAAACCCTACGCTGGGATTCAAGCTCTTTGCTCTAGCCGCGATGAGTTTGACAATACCCCTTCCATCATTCCTTTTAGACACACTATGCGAGTGATGGAATTGATTGACGAAAATGGAGCGCCATTATTGAGTAAAGATTTCTCATTATATGGCTACTTACAATCTGAGAATGGTGGCAAGCTAGAAAGCTTGTTAACTTATACAACCGAAATTGATGATCTTACTTTTTCGGAAAATGAAGTAGTTATCAGCAACGGAGGTGATAACTCGTGGCAAGTATTTAGCCATGATTTCAGCTTACCTTCTGACGACTTTACCCTTGGCCCAAAAAACTTACCGCCTCGTGGTATTAAGCTTCAATTTAGACAATATGCGCCAAGTAATGGCGAAGCAATAACGCGCTTAGACAATATCGCGATGATCACTTGGCAAAACCCAATCAGTCTTGAAAATAAGCAATGGCAAACCAGTAAAATGCATGGATTTGACTTTTTAAAAGTCTCTGCAAGTAATGATACGAGTATAAAGCTCACTTTCACTTTACTTGACTAAGGAGGAGCAGTGGCTGTATTTCAACAATTGTTACGATTGAGGCACCAACGTGCGTTTTGGTTAACAGTTAGCTTATTTGCGATTGTAATGTTCAGCAATTTACTGAACCTATTTCAGGCAAGTAATGCTTTTTTATACCAAGCACTTGAGCCATTAGGTCAAACACAGCAAACTAATATCGTATTAGTCAACAGTGATAATTTGAGCAATAATCACCAGCAGCTGGTAAGTAAACTTCATGATTATAAACCAAAAGCGATTATTGTCTTAGCCGATGAACCTTTGCAGCCCTTACCGATAGACAATGTATTCTATCCGTACTCAAACAAAAGCTATTGTGTCCCTCATGTAATTGCTTGGGCAACCTATCAGATTCAAATTCCTTCTCAAGAGGGTTTGAATTGCATAAGTATTTGGCAAGAAATATTTGATTATGAAAATAATCAAATAGCCTTGATTGACTTTAAGCTCGCCGTGGCCGCTTTACCAAAATTTAGTGCTCAAAGAGTGCTTAACTTTGATGTTATGAGTGAACAATTAGAAAATAAAGTCATCATTGTGGGTCAAAAAGCTTCCTCATTTAACGTGCAAATACACGCGCCAAAACTTAACGGCTTACATGACCCACTATTACTCACGGCTTACATGGCTGACAGTATTGATAAGAACACTGTAGTAACACTGCTAAAACCAACCTACTCTATTGTTATTGAATTAATTTTAGTGGTGGTTCTGCTTTTTAGTTTTCAGAAACTATCACTCTTTTACTCATTTTTCATTGCCTTCATGAGTATTTTTGTCTGGTGCACAATTGGTTATTTTTTCGTTGAATCAATGCAGATTTATATCCCAATAGGCCAGTACATTATACTTACCTTTATCACCCTTCTCTGGATCCTAGTTGTCCGCAAAGTAACAGAGGATGCAGAGCTTAATGTTGTGGTAAATAATATCCAACAAAAGATGATGGGACGCTTCATACCACAAAGCTTTATAGATCAAGCTTCGCCTTGGGACCCTATTATTCAGTTAATTAGTCAACAATTAGACTTAGAGAAATCAATTTTCCTTGCTCGCAAAGAAGATGATCACCGAGTTGTAGAAATTCGTGCAATGAATTGTAATTTAGATGACATACAAGAAATGCGCAGAGATTATCAACGAACGCCCTACAGTAATGCGTTAAAGTCATTGGGGATAGTGCAAATAACTCGACCTTTTTTTAAACATGTTAGTGCGAATGAAATTGAATTTATGGTACCGCTTGTTTATGCCGGTGATGTACGCGGTTTCTGGGCACTTTCAGTGATCCCAAATACGCAGTTCAATCAACAAGCCTTTGAAAAGAATGTTAATAGATTTGCTGCTCAAGTCGCTGAATTGCTATTCCATTACCATATTTTTAAAGCCACTGAGAGAAAAAATAAAACTCTAATTAACCAACTACTTAACTTGAGACTGCATGAGCCTACGAGCCAGCGAGTTAAGCGCTCTATTGATGAGATGGAGCAAAAAATGACAACTTTAGAAATGGTATTCAGCCACACTCGTTCTGCTAATATTTTGTTTAACTTATTTGGCCAAGTTATTCAGACGAATGCCGCATTAGAGCAATTTGCAAAACAACATCAAATTGCTGTCTTTGAGATGACTGCATTAGATCTATTATGCCGCTGTTGCAAACTGGATACTGAGGTTGCCAAGGGCAAACTTCGTTATGTGACGTTAAACAAAGCTGAGATAAGTTTACCTGCCAAACTTAATAACCGAAACTATACGCTAAGTATTAAAGCACTGAACACCGACAGTTCGCAAACTGCCTCAGGCGAACCATTTCAAGTATCAGGTATCTTATTTGAATTTATTGATAACCATGCTGTCATAGACGAGCAAGAAGCCACTAAAGAGGACCAAAGTTAATGGACTTTGTACTCGCGCTTTTTCCTGCAGGCACAGGCTTAGGCCAGTCTGTTATTACTACCGTATGGGTAGGTACTGCGGTCGTCTGCTTGTTAAATTTGCGTTTTGGTTTCCCTCTGACGGGGCTTGTTGTACCAGGCTACCTAGTCCCTTTACTGATTATTAGCCCAACCTCAGCTGCGATTATTATTATCGAGGCAATCGTTGTTTATGCATTAATGCGCTTTAGTGCTCATTATATGATGGAAAAGTTTGGCTATGGAGAAATGTTTGGGCGGGATCGCTTTTTCGCCATAATCTTGCTTAGTATTCTTGTGCGTGTCTGCATGGACACATTGTTTTGGCCTTTAATTGCCGCTCAGTTAAGCCAATGGGATATTACTTTTGATTATGCATCTCAGCTTTATTCTTTAGGCCTTATTATTATCGCACTAACAGCGAACGTGATGTGGAACGGAGGGTTTAAGTACGGGCTTAAAGTAACTTTCATTCAATTACTTATCACTTTCTTGCTAGTTCGTTTTGTCTTAATGCCTTTTACTAATTTTAGTATTGCTAATTTGGGCATTATGTACGAAGCCGTTGCCGCTTCAATCATCGCGGCACCAAAAGCATATATCATACTAGTCATCACTGCATTTATTGCTTCCAGAGCAAATATAAAGTACGGCTGGGAGTTCAATGGAATAATGCTACCGGCATTACTTGCACTGCAATTAACTCAGCCTTCAAAGCTTTTAACTTCTTTTATAGAAACGGCCGTTATTTTAATAATTGGTAGCTCATTGGTGCATTTTACTCGGCTAAGACATGCGAACATTGAGGGTGCCAGACTATTAATGTTCTTCTTCACTATAGGCTTTGTCTATAAGTTAATACTGAATTATGTCGTTGTTTGGTATTTTCCTACGCTCAAAGTGACAGACACATTTGCATTTGGCTACATGCTTGCAACTCTACTGGCACTAAAAATATATCAAAAGAATGCGCTTGGATTAGTAATCAGAGCAACATTTCAAACTTCGGTAATTGGCGGCATTTTCGCTATAACTGTAGGTTTCTTAGTGATGTTAGTGCCCTCTTTGCTGTCTAATCAGGATGTACATTCAGATATCGACAATCCACATATCATCACCTTAAATCAACAAGTAAGCCAATATAAGAGCTACTTATACACAACTCGGACAGATAAAGTAACTGTCAGTAGTTATAAAGCTAATCAAGCAATTAATGATTTCAAGTATGCTGTTTACCAGTTAAATCAAGCACTTGAGAACAAGCAACCCATAGCAAAGTTTGGTTATTTATTTAGCGAGCTGGGTTTTTCGCTTGAAAGTGATGAGCAATATGTTTACTTGGTAGATACCTACGAAAGTCAGCAAAGAGGGCTATTTATTTTTAATAAAACGCCAAAGTCTCCTTTGTTGATAACTATTCCCTATCCAATTACAGAAAGTCTAGCGAGTGACTCTGCAAGCTTGATTTTTCAACATATGAATAATAAAGCAATGTTATTTGGCACTGCTAAAACGCCACAAAAGACGATTGCAACGGAAGATCAACAAAGCTTTTATTATCAAGCTTTCATTGACGCACTACAAAGTGACGAAATCTTACAAATTCGAGAAGCTAATCGCTTCACGGCAGCACTAGTTGAAAAGCCTTCTAATAAATTCGACAGCCAATATTGGATATATAACCAACTACCAACTTCAATTAGCCAAAGAGACATTCACCAATTTGTAGGCAGTGAGGCAACTTATTTTGGTGCAGCAACACAAAGCAGTTTGCCAACAGCGAATTACTCGGGCTCTATGCTTGAACTATTTTTAGATAGTGCTAACTATACTAATATTTTGGCTAACATTTATCGCGATAACTATAAGTACAATACCCCCCAAATTAGTGTTATCAATGAAGAAATAAATACTATTGTTGACGAGTTTGCTTATCAAATTAGTAAAAAAGGTAGTTTTGAGTATCAACCTCTATCAGAAAGCCAAATAGCGCTGTGGGAGTATGAAGTTTTAAAGCCACTCTATAAATTAATTACACAGATAGGTAATGCCCCACTGACAGAAGACAAGCTTAATCAGTTAAAGCAAATCAATGGCACAACCGAACTACTTAACTATCAATTGCAACTAATCAACAATAGCAGTGGTCGATATCTATTGTTAAGCCCACTTAAAAATAATGAAGCACGCTCACAAGGACAAGGCCTTTACGCTTTTAAATTGACTGCTCATGAAGCTATCACACTCAGTGTACCAAGGCCTTTATTTGAAAGTAATACGCTGAGTTTTGCAGCTGAATTATTCTCCGAGGCAAACACTGCCAATTTATTAATTGCGGGGGCTCACCCTTATGCGCACCCTAAAGCTAATGTACTTGGGGCTGATAATATTGACTCTTTATTTAATGTTATTCATCAAAGCTATTTGCGCTTTACAGCTAATCAGCCTAGTTTACACATTCAAATCCGCAGCCATAGCGCGCCGTCATGGGTACGCCCAAATGCAATTGCATTCTCAGCTACGCGCATCAGCGATGTGGCCTCGCCACTAATGAAACAAATCGACGGAAAACTGAATAACTTAGGGGTTGAATATCAAGTAGTATCAGGACAAAAATCAACGCGAGGTCTTGAAATAGGCAGCTCACCTCAATCAGGATACCAACAATTTAATAGCAATAGTGAGCTGGCAACATTATGGCTGGCATCAGACTTTAAAGAACAATTTTCAATCGACCAAAACAGCGTATTGCAACGATTATTGGCAATATCTACCAATACAAAGGTAAAAACTATAAATCTGGCTACCTTGTCGCCACTAAACTGGCAAGCAATCTCGACTAAAGAAAAGCAACGAATTCAAACTCTCGTTAAAAACTATATAGCTCATCAGCGTTTAACATCATTAAGCGGTTTCTGCGAGCAAATTAAAGACTGCTCTTTACACACCATTAAGCTTGAAAATGCAGACAAGTACGCGCTTATGATTAAGTACAATAACGATATTGTGGCAATCTACAATCCAACCAATAACCAGCTTATTGATCTGAGCTTATTTAATAGCATTATGGCTGGAGGCGCATATGTACTTAATTAAACGCCTACTTGCTATTTTAGCAATCACAATTGCTTTAGTGGCACTTTTTTATTTCTCACGAAACATAATGGTATGGATCGACTCCGCTGAACCCATTGATGCGCGTACTAGTCAAGAAACACGTTCAAATGTACAGTGGCTTAGTAGTCAAAAGCCACTACAGTTTACGTTTTCAAATCAACGTACTCACTCACTACGCATTTTATCTAATGCCGTGTTTGATCAGTCAGTCGTACTTGATCAACCGGTTAATTATGCAATTAAATACGTGCTATATGATCAAGAAGGAGATGTCATTTTAGACAAGGTTTACCATCATGCATCTAAATTGGTTACAAACTCGCAAGAGCAACAAGTAAAACAAATAATTGAAAACAAACAATCATTGAACGTCGCATCTGGTCAATCTTTTTATTTACCTATTAAAGATTACCCTAATGCTGCGAGTCTCGATCTAACGCTTATCCCTGAACAAACTAACCTACAGGGTGTAGTTGTAAGGGTCCACGCTAAAACTCCTGAGCAAAGTATTGATCCGCTTAACAGCTGGCTAAAGCGTCCTTTAGAAAGACGCAGACGAGCAACTGATTACCTTACTATGGGAGAAAATACTTTAACTGATGGAGAGATTAGAAATGCGATGGCATTCTGGTGGCAAAAGATTGCACCACAGGGAATTCCTGACATAGATTTTAAATCAGACATATTGTATGAAAGTTTACCCTACAATGTAGTCACATATGACTTTAGTGAACAGCAACATGATCTAGGCTCTTATTTCACGAAACCGGGTCTTTGCGCGAGTATTCGCTTAGAGGAAACCGATAGCCTGATATTCAAAACAGACAAACAAGGGCTGCTTCCTTCGTTAATTTGGTATGACAAACTACAGTTTTCCCCTCCTTTACCTGTAAACTTTAGTGCAATAGACGAAGCTAATAGTTATCAAACTGAGCCACTTAATCCGGGCTTAGTCACAATCTGCAGCGAAGATAATTTATTAACGCAATGGCGAACATTATCTGGTAATGCAATCTTAACTAGTTACTCAGGCAGTTACTTGGCTAACAGCCAATCCTCTGTCAGTTTTGATATTGAATCGCAAAGCCATTTAAATATTGAAGTTCGAGCTCTTGAGACAAGCCAACTAAATGTCACCTTGTTTGATGAAAGTAACGAGCAAATCGAGAGCTATTCTGTGACATTGAAAGGACAAGCTTCAGAGTTTGATCGTTTGATTGCCGAAAACACGCAACGTCAAGATGTTGGTATGTTAGTAACTTACTATTTGCGCTCGCCAAAGAATGCAAGGCGAGTCGAAGTCAAGGCAGATAAAGATGTCTATGTTCGTCTGAAATCCCGCTTTGCTGATTTTAACTACCAAAGAACCTTAACTCACGGCTTGGTGACAGAATCACCTACAAACTTTCATGATATCGCTGCGTGGTATGAACAGCGCGCCAATAATCATTATGAACTTACATTGATGGGGCACTTTTCGAATATTCGGACTTTCACGCCACCAGCAGAGTTAGATCCACAAGTCACATACTATCAATCTAGGGAACTATTTGATCAGCTACCAATTTCAAATGTAGCACTGACACTAAGCCCCAATAAGTACTATTTACCTAAACAACCCGCTCAGGTTTTTAACTACGGTATTTATAATAAGAATAATTATACGCCGTATATTAACTCTGAAGATAACAGCCTAATTTATCGTTTAAAGGGTAATAGTGCTAAAGAAGCTAATATGGCGGATTTATCTGTTTCACAACTACAGCAAATCCAAGACAGTTCTCGCTCAATGTATCAAAATTGGTATGGTAATCGGCCTTGGGTTAAACAACGCCTGTACCAACTAAATAAAAAGACTCCTCTAACACTCAGATTTGATAAGTATCAGCGCCCTATTAGTCTTGTTTTCAAAGTTGCTAAATCAAATAATGAGGCTCCCGTTGAACTTAGTGTCAAACAAAGAGCAAAATACAAGTCAGGACTCACAAGCGAATACAGTATTAAAAAGCAAAAATATCAGCTTTATCCATCTGAACTAATTAATGCTTTTTTGATTCACCCAAAGAATAGCCGACTGAATAGCTATCCAAGTGTCACGCACTTAGTGTCAAGTGATATAGATACTTTACACTCAATAACAATCGAGTCATCAGAAACAATCTGGCTGTCTATTCTCGATGAATACCCTGCTCAAGAGCAAAAAGTAAGGTGGTGGAATAATGAAAATTAATGCTATGTTACTGGTTTTTTGCACTTTTATGGCGGCATGCAGTGCCGAGGAAACTAGCTTGCATGATTTAACAGAAGATTTTCATGCTTGGCTATTAAAGCCGAACACTGAACTAACACACTTCAATTACAAGGATGGTGTTTTTAAAGCAAAAAAAACAATTACCTCCGGTGGCGAGATTCATTATAAGAAGACTGGTAATAACTGTATTGCTTATGCACCTCATCGCTATTTTGATAAACACACGCTAAAAATAGCCAAGGCAGTGTTTGCTGAATGTCAGGTGTTACTCACAAATTCAAAACATAGAAATACCCTTGATCAAAGTAATAATAAACTCGATTTTGGCAAATACAAAGTTAGTAGTGCGAATGCATTTATTCTTGCCTATGCTAAGACTGTAGAGTCTTTTTCTATTTATCAGGTACATGGGTTTGCAAAGGAAAAGCGAAAAACTTTACAAGGGCGTAATGCAGATATCATTGTTAGCAATGGCTCTAAAATACCGTCAAAAGCAACTGTAAAAATATCTGAATGTTTAAATAATCAAGTAGGCTCTAATGTTATGCTATTTGGTCGTGATGTTTTTGAGCTCGGAGGGACAAAAAATATACTTACCGACATGGCGCCTGTTAATAGCCAGTTTTTTCATATCGAGTTAAGCCGTCAAATGCGTGAGCGTTTAATAACTAATAGCCAACTTTTAAAGCAGTTTAGCCAATGCCTTATATCATAATAGCCTTAGTCACTTTTACATTATTCAGCATCAACATGGTGTATGCTGCTAAGCCTGAGCATGCGGTTCTTGAGCCCCCTATTTGGTTACAAACAACGCCAAAACTGGCCCCTTTAACGTCTACTCAAGAGTTGCAATTTGATGCCAAGCAGCATCAGTATTTATGGCTACCAGAAGGCCATTGGCTTGAGATAAATCCCGATTTATTAAATCAATTTATTATCAGCGCCGGAAACACACAATACATTCAGCAGCGTTTACAAGTTCATCGGGATCTACTTTGTAATTCGAAACGATGCCAGCTTCCGGCAACAGGCCATAATCGTATAATTGCCATTCAGAATCACCTTGACGAAAGCGCTAGCTTTAGGGCTCTTGTCGGTCACTATCAAGCAAAAAGAGATAGTTTTCGACGTGCACTCAAGCTAGCAAAACCATCTGTTTTATTGACCACACAGCAAGGCAATGAGCGTTATTATCAACTGCATAAAGATGAAGAAGTTACGCTGTTTTTTCCTGCAGCAAAAAAATTAAAGCTATCTGTTAGGCAGAATATGCAACTTCCTGATCGAAACGGTGTTGTGTACGCCTATGTTGATAACGTTTTAACTGCAAAAGTGAATACGATTAATAGTCTCGCTGTTGAATATTCAGATAAGAATGTTGGTTTAGTTAACTCAGATTATTTGGCTATCGACGCAGGCCAATACCTAACCATTAAAAGCGCAACAAATTCACTGGTTAAAATAGAGCAAAGCCACCGCGCAATTTATGATGATGGTGCAGCCGCAAAAGAACAAGAAAAGCAACTAATGCCATATTGGCTAAATACTGCCAATGATCATTTAAAATCAATTTACCAAGAGCACTCGTTGGGGCCGTTAAGTAACACTGTTTTTTCTGAAAATGACCCGCTTAACGTAAAGCGATACTATAACTTGCTTTCGATGATGAGCATCGATTCACAACTTGTTGGCAGCTATCGAAACCAATTGCCTGTAGAAAGTAAAAGTGAAACCATCACTGAGCTTGCTGAGCTGCGTTTAGTCGACCACCATTTTTACCCTCGTATCAATCATCAGACTAGACTTTTAACAGCTCTGTCTCAATCTGCACAAGTGTTTGACTTAACGGTAAAAGAACGAGCTACGCCTTGGCTTACCCTAATTGCAAAAAGTAACAATGACACACAATTAAAATTCACCGCAGGTGAGCAAAGCTGGCTAGTTAACCTGAAAGCGACAGAACACTTTCAAACATTAACACTCTCTGTGCCTTTAAAAGAAAAATCACTTTCTATACAAGCACTTAAAAACACAACGGAACATATTGATTTTGCACTATACGCAAGAACTCTAGCTGATATCCCCATGGATGAAGTACTCTACCAGCAGCCGAACAAGTTAAGTGCAAAGAGCCCTACCACAGAGCTGATTATTAAAAACTACTTGCACAAGCAGCATGCGGACTATTTAGCTTCAATTGAACCTTATACACCCGCACAGCAGCAATTAAACATAACAGATTGGGAGCAGTTGCTAATGACTGCTAATGATTTAGCAGAATCTGCGCCATTGGATGCCCTTCGCTTTTTGAAAAAGCTAAGCCAGCATAGTAACCATCAAGTTGCGGAAAAAGCATGGCAAGCAAGAATTGATATTTTGAGGCAGCAAAAACAATTCCATTTAGCAAATAGCTATCTAGAAGGTTTATACAAAAGTGCAAAACAGGCTCAATTGCAGCATTTTGCAAGTTTAGAGTTGATTAAAATTTACCAAGAGCAGCATCAAGACTACAAACTATTTGCCTTGTGCGCTGGTAATTTATCGTCAATTTCCAATTGTAGAAAAATCTTGATCAGGCTTGCTGTTAAACAGCAGAAAAATCGTTTAGCGACGTGGCTAGCTCATCAGTCTGATCAGCAAAACATCGCAGAACCAAGTTTCGCAGCACTAAATTTTCAAAGTTTGGCTTCAAATACTAAACAAAATGACCCTTTATACCACTTAGTAACAGCAGAGCAAGCTGGACTTATTGATGGACAAGGCAAAATACAAAATACCGTGCTAAGTGATAAGAAACCGTGGAAATTTACTGCTACGCACCCTATTCATTTAGCGATCAAAGCTCGGGTAGCTGCGAAACAAAATGGTGAATATCAAACGGCTTGGCTAAAAGCCGATAGCCAATATCAGCATAAATTGATGCCAATTTTTAGTGATATTCCAGCAAATATTCAGTTTATAGATAATCAGCAACTAGCATCTATATCGGCAACCTTAATTATAAGCTTGCAAGTCGGAGAAACTCTGACTTTGAGCGCTGATCATATGACATATCTTGATGTAAGCCTGCTCCCTAATGATTTAGTTTCACAATTTGACTACCAGTCTGATGCTGCCAATAACCTGACTGCAATAGACTTTATGTCATTAGTTTATTCACCTACCGCATCACAGTATGACTTATTAATTAATGGCTTATACCAATTAAGCAAAAGGCGTTTAAACGACAATCAATACACTCAGCTACTGCAACGTCTAGAGACCTTACCAGCAACAGCTAGATCGACCTTCATTCAGAATAGAATTGAAAGTTTTGGTCAGTGGCAACCTATTGAAAGCATGCTAGATTATGCTGGAACTCGACTATTTAAAATGCAAGCTCCTGCACAAAGTAGCTTTGCTGATCGTTTTACCTTGCTTAACACCCAGTCTGCGTCAGAGCAAGGGTTACAGTTACGACCATTCCATACTTTGCATATTGATCTAGCTCAAACTGCTGGACAACAAATCCGTTTTAAATTTCACTTCTCTACTGCAGAGTTAGCACGAGACAATGTCGCAAATGTTTCACTTCGCCTAGCTAATGAACTGAAAACCTGGTCAGTTTCACAACAACAAAGTGTGCCATTTACTTTTACTAAGCAAGAGCTCGATAACAACATAATCAGTATTAGATGGCTCAACCCTTACCTATCACAATACTTAACAATAGAAGCAGAACAATATCTAGCCGGAAAATGGCAGCACTTAGAGCTACCAACCAAGTTATTATTCTACACGGTAATACCGGACACACCGCTAATAGCAACTTTATCGGCCGAAAGGCTAATCAAGTTGGAAGAAATCGACGAACAAAGACGAACAGAACGTCGCTTTTTTCATCCTGCAGGAAAAATCGAAGTTAAAGCTGAAAAGTTGGAATATGTCCGCCTATACAGTTGGCAGTTAAGCGAACATAACAATAAAATTTCTGCTTACTCGCAGACTAAAGCTGCCCTGCCAGAGTTGCTCACCTATCAAGCGCCTGAAAAAGTAGAAATCGTTAAGGAGCAAACAGAACTACACGCAGATGAACTCAACTGGCAAGTTTTTGCTCGTTATGATCAACAGCAAATTTTTCAAAGCGCTGAAGATATTCCCACCCGCGAAGAAACTGATATTGGCGCTAGAATTCGGATAAATGATGATAATCAATGGTATCAGTTAGAGGGATATTACTCATTCAGTGATACGCAAACTGATATTATTAATTTAAATGGATATTACTCTTGGGAGGATGAAACAACGCCTTGGTATATTGATAGCCAAATTAATAGTCGCTGGCAAATGAGCCGAGAGCAATTTGATAGTCAATACGCGATTGATGCCAGCATTAGTATTGGCCAAATATGGCGACAAGACTCAGTGCATCGCCATCAATGGCAAATAACTCCTTATGTTCGCTACAGCAGCGCTGATTTAGCTGACTACCTCGCTGATGATAAGCTTAACTCAGGTATTTTTAATTTTTACAGAGAAAATCATTCATCTGGTTGGTTAGGGCTCTACCAATATAGATATCAACCCTGGGTCGATAACTACCTTAATTTTGGTGTTTCTTCCGGTTCTAATGATGATTGGAGCAGCTTGGATTATTTACGTTTTAACTCTAGTTGGAATCAATATTATGAAGGCCATATTTTCCAGGTGGGGCTAGATAGTTATTACCGCTTCGCTGATGAACATCGTGCTACTGCCACATGGCAATATATCTCTCGCTTTGCATGGCAAAAGCAGATTGACTTAGGGGGCTTCTCACAAGGCTGGCTTAAAGTAAGCTGGCAACAAGATTGGGTTTGGAATAACCACAATATTAGTGTTGAGTTTTCATCTGGCAATAACTTGCATACGGGCTTTGCTCCCTATGCACACGATGAAATTATTTTTCCAACACTTCAACTTAACCATTTGTTAGAGCTGAGTGACTATGAGCAGTAAAGTTTTAAAAGAGCGCCTTGAGTCTCTACTATTTGCCGATATAGCCAATTTTTGGTTAGACCTTTATCGCCAAAAGTATAAGCAACTCGTTAACGAATTAAGTGAGTGGGAGCTTATAAAGAACCAGCCAGATGATAATGACGAAGATGATTGGTTGTTACTCCAAGCTATTGCTTTTTTAACTCACAAAATTGATAAGCTGCAAAACCAATTAACCAAACTTGATGGCGATCATCGTCGCTTTGTTGAGCGTTTGAGTCATGCGGAATTAAAAGCCGAGAGGCAATTTCATATCCTTGATTATGCAAAAACATTAGGGGCAAGTGAGTTGCAACTGCAAAAGGATCAAGATGCTTTTCAGCGTTGGTTTGATGAAGGGGCAATGATTAATCGTTACCAAGATAAAACCTCTGAACTTGAGCAATCATTAAAGTTTTTGATAGGAAAGCTCGGTGATTTAACAAACCGTTATTTACGTAATCACCAAAATGACATGGCTCAGTCATGGTTAAGGCTCGATTTAGAAGGCTTCTTTTTAAACCTACTAGAAAAAACAGACAATGAAGCAACACGAAACTCATTATTTAGAGCGTTAGCTAATCAGGTAAATTTGCTTAATGAATATGTCGAAGATCCTGAGTTTAATGCAGATTTAGTTGAAAGCTTACTACAGTCATTAGAGAAGCCAACAACACCACACGCAGCAAAAGTCGATATTTTAGAAATACTAATTAATCTTAGACCCACTTTTACTCGCTACTTTATGCGCTCTCATATTGATCTGGACGTTGATAAAAACGGCAAAGTAGATCGCCAGCAGTTATTTTTAATTACTTCATTTGCCAAAATCATCAGCAAACAGTTTTCCTTAAATGAGGCAAACCGTAAACTGATTTTTTTACTTGCTAAACATGCTTACCCTCGTGTTCGTCAAAGTGTTATAGAGCAATGTTCCGTTTTGCCTTGGTCATGTGTAACAGATTTACTCAATGAGCGGATGCAACTTGAAAACAGCCCAGCTGTAAGACTAACATTAATTAAACAGTTATCAGACCCGCGCTTTAGTGAACAGCAATTAGGCTTTAAGTTATGGCAACAACTCCTTGAGGAAACTGATAACTTTGCAGAACAACGTCTATTACTTGAACTCACTCCGAGGATCATGTTTAACCTTCAAGTTGATAATGATAATCATGACTACACTCAAGATATATTTAAAGCGTTTATAAATGTATTAAACCGACAACTTGAAGAAAAATCTAACCTTGCAGTAAAACGTATTATTAGCCGTGTTCGAGAGCAGTTAGTCAGTTTTATGCATCAGCAACAAGTTGCACAATTAGAGGTGAGCTTAAGTTCAGACACATCCATTGACTGTAAAGAAGTAGATGAAGATTTGCTTGGCCGACTACTAAGTAAACAAGCTCAGCATTATGAAGCGTTCAATGTTAACCTGAAGAAAAAGTCATGGCAGGTGCAATTGGGTTATAAGCGTGGCTTTAGAATCTGGCGCTTATGGCATGAATTTAAGAACCCTAGTACCGGAAAAAGACAAAGCTATAACCATTTACAGGCCAGAAAGCCTAGTGCATTTATGCATGTACCAAGTTGTACTGTTGCAGAGATAAGCCAGACAGAAGTACCCGGTGAGCCTCGTTTTGATGAGCATCAATTTAGCTCACGACCACACTTGCCATTACTTGATTTCTTATTAAGTACCTTGTCTCAAGATAATTTAAAAGCGCCAGCTAAATCCTATACCCCTGATGGCATTTTGATAATTTCACCACCAACAAGTTTATTTAAGCGTTTATATGCATACTGTTGGATTTCATTGAACTACGAAAAATTGAATGAGTTACGAAATGGTACTGAAGTAGAACAACAACACTACCTAGAAAACATTCGCAGTAAGGGCTTTACGCTAGATTTCCAACCATATGGAGTGTTGTTTGATGTAGCGTTTCCTGTCGAATCAGGTATTGCTAACCTTTATAAAAAGCTCGCAATTACACCCTTTATTTTTAACATTGGGTCAAGCTTTAAAGAGTATGCGTATTCAATTTACCAAAACAGCATTGGTCAGCTAATATTTTTTGTCATTAGCTTTATCGCTTACTTTTGGGCGAGACATATAAAAATAAGCCGTCAGATTCAATCTGACAGAGCACTTATTCCTGTATCTATTGGCGGCTGGGGAACACGTGGGAAATCCGGAACAGAACGCCTTAAAGCGGCCCTTTTTAGCAGCTTAAGTCTAAAAGTAGTAAGTAAAACAACGGGCTGTGAAGCTACGATGATTTATGCAAGGGCAAGTGGTGAGCAGTTTGAAATCCCCTTATTTCGTCCATTCGATAAAGCCAGTATTTGGGAGCAAGGAGATGTTTTGCACTTTGCTAAGAATGTAAAAGCAGACGTATTTTTGTGGGAATGTATGGGGCTCACACCACGTTATGTGCGTATTCTTCGCAACTGGATGAAAGACAATTTCTCAACCATAACAAATGCCTACCCAGACCATGAAGATATACTCGGTCCAACAGGTATCGATGTTGCAAACGAAACCAGTCACTTTATTGGCGAGAATAGCTTAGTATTTACCAGCGAACAAAATATGGCTCCTATTTTAGACGTCAATGCCAAGCAGAAGAACTCAAGTTTGATCCAGGTGCATTGGGCCGATGGCTTGCAAATTACAGACGATATACGTTCTTTATACCCGTACCAAGAACATCCAGCTAATATTGCGCTAGTTTGTAAAATGGCACAGCATATTGGCTTAAGTAAAGACTATGTTTACAAAGAAACATCGGCCAGAATCATTCCTGATATTGGTGTTTTACAACATTTTGAAAAAGCTAAAGTGGGTAAAGTAGAACAATCATTTATTAATAGCATGTCAGCAAATGAACGTTTAGCAACGTTAGAGAATTGGCAACGGTTAGGGATCTATGATTTAAATGACAACCCCAAAAAACAGGTTATTGCTTTAATCAATAACCGAAATGACCGTGTGGCTCGCTCAAAAGTATTTGCAGATATTTTAAGTCACGATTTGCGTTTCGATAAAATAGTTGTAATTGGTACAAATGTTGATGGGTTTTATAGCTACTTTATTAACGCACTCATTGAGCGATTAGATAAAATTATTGCTAATAATGATCTAGAAGAATTTAATAAACTTTTATCTCAGTTCAACTTTTTAACTGAAGAACAATTAATTGCTCGTTTGAGCGACGCATACGATCTAACTCTTGCTAATAAGCTCATAAAATTAAACGGCGACTCGCTTAAGAAATCTAATATTAACGCTCTTTTGAAAGATGCTACCGGTAACTCAAATGAGGCCGAAGCATCGGCTATTTTACAAAATCTATTTGTTTATCAACAACGTCAAACATTAGAGTTGCTTAAGCAAGATATCGTTAACAATAGCGAAAAGCTAAAAGAGGTTATTGTAAATACAATAAAATCTAACGTTGTGTTACATGAAAACAGTAGTTTATCTGCTGATGAACTAACGCGGTCAATTGCCCAATTAGGTTTAGTAAATAACCATCAAGTTATTGTTGGTATGCAAAACATTAAAGGCGCTGGCTTGAACTATGTTTACGCTTGGCAGCAGTGGCAGCGAATAAACCATACTCTTGAACATCTATTTGACCAACAATGTACAGCTAAGGAGTTCAGAACAGCACTAACAAACCTCAACATGATTGTTTCCTTTAATAGGTTAGAAGTGGCCACATTAAAACAACATTTGAGCACATTGAAAAAAATGCACTTGGCGCAGAATGAGTTCTGCCAAGCAGAAATCACTAATCTACTTGAAAAACTTGAGGCATATAGTTCTGAAGATAACATTGAGAAACAGCAAGCATTGCCTATTCAATATTTAAATCAAGTGGTTGAGTCATTTCTTGATGCAGGAGCAGCTGTTAAACGTAAGAAAAGAGCAAATCAAATTTATAAAGATATAGCTGATCAGCGAATTACCTTAGAAAAGGCGATAAAAATATTAGGCAAATTAAGCCGCAATCAAAAATCAGGCTGGTTTGCTAACAAATCTAAACCCAATTAACTTTTAACCTAGCATAAAAGCGCAGGGTAATCCAAAAGGATTGCTTTGCGTTTTTTATTATTTTCCCATCGAAAAATCAGAATTTTCCTACAAACTAAATTCTTATTAAAAATCAATTGATTAATATGAAAAATTAAAAAAGTATAAATTTAGATCTATTCCCTATTTGATAAACACCAGCAAAAAGCAGTAAAATGATACTATTAAATATTAATTTTATGTTAACAACTTCGGAGACTGTCATGAAAAGCTTAGTTTCTAAATTAGCAGTGTTACCTTTAGCTATCGCATCTGGTATGGCAATGGCAAGCACAAACCTAGTTGAAAACGGGTCATTTGAAAATAACACAGTAACTGGCCATGGTGGACAATGGCAGTTATTCAGTAATATCGATAACTGGAGCCGTAGTAACAATGCTAAATTTGAGTTACAAACTAACAAATTAGGTATTGTTCCAGCTCAAGATGGTAATCAACTTCTGGAACTAGACTCAACTGCTAACTATTCAATTTCACAGAGCGTAGCTACTTCAGCAGGTAAAAAGTACGAACTTACTTTTTATTACTCTGCGCGTGTTGAAGGTAATGCGACAACAAACGCTGCCAAAGTTTTATGGAATGGTAATGAATTAGCGACCATTAATAGCAGCACAAAAGGCTGGACTAAATATAGCTTTACTGTAGAAGCAAACGATACTAGTTCAGTATTGAGCTTTGCTGGTGCTGGTAAATCAGACTCTTTAGGCGCATTTCTTGATAATGTTTCATTAACAGAAATTCCAGAACCTTGTGCAGTTGAAACAGGTCTATATGGTATTAATAACTTCGGTTCAGAAACTGAGGGCTATGTTTATCATTTCAACCCAGTTTCAAGCTCTGTCACTATTGTTGCAGGCCTAAATAACACAGCTTCAAATATTGCAAGTAAAGACGGTGTGCTTTATTTCATGGAGCAACTAGATAAGAGCAGCAAAGCATCTAAAATTTACAGCTTAGATTTAGCAACTAACCAACAAGCGGAAGTAGTTGATGCGACTTCATTCCCTATTTACCGCTCAACAGTCACCGCTGATGGTCTTGCTCTTCGTGCAACAAGTAAGACATATATGTACGACTTTGATTTAGAAACAGGTGATAAGACAGTTCTTGGTAAACTATCTTACCCTGGTGATACTTTCTCAGATGGTGATATTGCTTACTCAAATGACTTTAACGTACTTTACGTGTTAACAGGTAAAGCACTTTATACGCTAGATGAAGGTAGCTTAGAATTGACACTTGTTGGTGAGCATGGTGTAAATTGGGCATCAGGTATTGCGATTGCAGATGATGGTACAATTTATGTTTCAGGCCGCGAAAGTGGTGAAAATGCTAAAATCTACTCACTTGACCAAAACACTGCAGAAGCAACGTTTGTAATGGATGGTCCTTCGCATGTTAATGACTTAACATTTGTTAGTGAAGCAGTTTGCGCTGCAGAGTAAACTGTGTTTAAAACCATAAAAATGCCAGCTTAGCTGGCATTTTTTTATTTATCTTGGGTATCACTTATTTGTGAGTTTCTTTTGCTCTAACATTTCTTTCCAGTGCATTACTTCTGTTGGCAAGATAGGAGCTACACCTTCAAACCCAGCAACTTCAAGCATTTCTTCAACGCTCACAACACCTTTCTTACGTTTAAATACCCCTCGTACATAGGCAATCGCATGCAATCCACGCTCAGAGTGAAACTTTTGTTCAATGTAAAAGTATTTATGGTCCCAGCCAACTAAACGCGTACTAACAGTGTATTTTTGCATTGGTTTAATATCGCGAATATAGGTAATTGCAGTCGCATTAACGATCGGGAACCAACGACGTTTCATAATATGTTGAAGCAACCCTACTCTTTCTGTCATCCAAGTACGCGCCAAATCCATCATTGCTAAATAACGAGAATTAGTCAGGTGCAAGTTAATATCGCAATCAGTCGGCAGTGCTTTGAATTCAATATCAATCGTGTCGAGTAAACCTTGATAGTCACGATTACGTTTGATTTTAAAAAACAATAATATTAGTCGAAAATATAGATTCACAATAAAAGGTCTAACCAGTTGATAATTCACAAAGTGTATCACAGCATATTGCTAAGGCGAATATTCTGCTCTAATCTGTGCATATATTATTATAAAAACAGATAAGCCTAATGAAACTATTCAGTTTGGTAACTCTATTTTCTGCAAGTTTATTTACCGGCTCAGCATATGCTGACTTCAACTTTCCAGGTAACGGTACTTTAAAATACCCAACGGGTGTGGAAAAAGATTTTAAATTTGGTTTTGCTTGGCAACAAACTGCCGAAAAATTCACTATTGGTGATAAAAGCTATGACATGTCTTTGCCTGAGTCATACTCCGTTGCGATTACACTGAGTAAAGACGAACAACAAGTTTGGGTACAAGAGTTTAATAATGGCTTTATTGAAGGCTTCAATTGGCAAATAGCAGATCACTCCTTAAAACTTGAAAAGCGCAAATTTAGCGACTCAGTCAAAGGCGATTATGTTATAAGCCTAGATAACCGAGATTACTTTTTTGCCCGCAATAACATAAGTATTGTTATCAAATTTGACAATGACGGTATCAAAAATATTGCCATTGATGGTGTCACCAAGGATATGGGTACCAAACAGTAGCAAAAAGCTTGGCTTTTCACCCAAGCTTTTTGCTTAATTCACGATTATTGTGGGGGGTTACTTTTAAACCTTCACTGTCTTACGGTTAATGCCATAATCTCGAAGTTTGTTTGCCACTGCGGTGTGGCTCAAACCTAATCGCTTAGCAAGCTGTCGAGAGCTAGGATAAGCCGGATAGAGCTTACGAAGTAAGGTCGCTTCAAAGCGTTTTACCGCTTGATCTAAAGTTCCTTCAAAGTCAGACTCAAGATAACCTAAATCATGAGTAAAGGTTGGTAACTGCAAATGTTCAATACGCAGTTCGTTATCATCTAACAACGACACCGCACGGTAAATCGCATTTTCTAATTGGCGTACGTTACCCGGCCACGGATAATCTTGTAAAAAGCGTAAACAATCTTCAGACATCACAGGCACAGAATGACCATTTTGTTGGGCATACTTTTGAATAAAATGTTCTGCTAACGGGCCTATATCAGCTTTTCTGTCACGTAATGGCGCAATTTCTAAGGTCAAAACATTAATCCGGTAATAAAGATCTTCTCTAAATGTCCCCTCTTGCACCATGGCCGGTAAGTCTTTTTGCGTTGCAGCAACAATACGTACATTCACTTTTACTTCGTTTTCATCACCGACTTTGCGAAATGTGCCATCTTGTAAAAATCGCAGCAACTTAGTTTGCAATTGAGTCGACATTTCACCAACTTCATCTAAAAACACCGTACCACCATCGGCTTGCTCCAAAACGCCACGTTTTGGTGCCGCGTTTTCTTCATAGCCCGCATAACCAAATAACTCTGACTCAGCCACGTCATCAGGTAACGATGCACACGATAAAGCAATAAAGGGTTTTACTGAACGGTTAGATGCATAATGACAAGCCCGTGCAAGTAGTTCTTTACCTGTCCCCGTTTCACCAGTTATCAAAATTGGCGCTTCAAGCTGTGCCATTTTGCGAGCTTCACGAACAACACGACGCATTGCAGTGCTAAAATTATGGATTGTCGCAAAACTTTCTTGGCCATATCGACGAAAGGCACTCACTTGCTGACCAAGTCGACTTTGCGATTTAATGTTAATAACGGCGCCTGCTAACACATCCCCTTCAGCACCTTGTGGAACTGAAATAGGAAGAATATCAGCAATAAAATCTTCGCCAGCAACTTCTACACGCGTTGTTTGACCAAGTACTTCTTTACCCTCTAACCAGCGAGTAAAGTTAAAGCCTTTCAGCAAGTTATTAATATTAGCGCCTATAACTTCACTTTCAGATAGCTGTAAATCGCGACAAGCTGCATCATTGCATAATCGCACCCAGCCTTTAGCATCAATAGATATCACACCATCAGGCAATGCTCGCAGTAATGTATTTAACTCATTATGCTCTCGCTCAGAAGGTAGAAATGCAGTTGTGCGAACATCCATCACGCCGTCAATTAAGCGAATAGAAGGCATGATCTTTTGGAATTGCTCAAATTCAATAGGAGGAAAACTGACATACATACGACAATTAACCGAATCTACTTCAATACCTTTTAAGTCAACCTGATAACTTACTAAGATATTGAGAATCTCTTGTGCGATACCGATTCGGTCAGCACAGTGGATATCTAAACGCATTACATCCTCAAAAAACGGGAACCTATAGTATGAGAATAATACGCTAACTACTAGCGGCTGAATAGTCTATTGTAAACAATTTTGGACAATTTAAAGTACTTGCTCAGCTATCCAGATGCCAAAAGATCCGCTTTCATTGCAATGAATTACACCTACCCAAACAAAAATAACTCATCACATAAACTTAAAATGAATTGCTAAGTATTACTGACAAGTATCAAGTAATCTTAAATTGGTTGTATTTGGTAAGGTTAAGTTAACGCAACAAATGGTGTACCTACCGCAAGATCTTCCCCTGACCAAGAGGTCTATGTATACTGTAGCGCACTTGTAGCTAGGATAAGGGTGTGTCCTATACCCTTAAGTTCATAACTTGAGCAACAAACCATTATCTTAGCTGCATCAAAAAAACATGGCCACTCATTCATCAATATTAATTAACCAATGAGCAAAGCAATAATATAAGGCCAACGACAATTAAAATTAGGAAGTATAATTCATGAGTTCTCTACCAAAAGCTGGTGACTTTATGGGTCACCCGAAAGGGCTCTTCTTACTGTTCGTTACAGAAATGTGGGAACGTATGAGCTACTACGGTATGCGCGGTATTTTCGTGCTTTATTTATCAACAATCGCAACTGCAGCTGCTATGGGCTGGGATATGGCCTACTTTGGTATTGACCCATTATCTGCAGGTGCTGATGAAGCTTACCAAAAAGCATTAAACTCTAATGCATTGAGTATTTTAGGCCTCTATGCAATGTTAGTTTACGTAACACCAGTTATCGGTGGCTGGTTTGCTGATAATGTATCTGGCCAACGTAAAGCTATTATATTTGGTGGTGTTGTGATGGCTTTAGGCCAATTTGCACTTGGTACACCTCACGGTATGATCGAAGGTCTAGAAAAAGAGTTTTTATACCTTGGTTTAGCATTACTAATTGTTGGTAATGGTTTCTTTAAGCCAAACATCTCAACAATGGTTGGTGACCTCTATACTGAAACTGATAAGCGTCGTGACGGTGCATTCACAATTTTCTATATGGGTATTAACCTTGGTTCGATTTTAGGTTATTTCGTTGTAGGCTCAATTGGTGAAAAGTTTGACTATCAATACGGCTTCTTAACCGCAGGTGTTGGTATGTTAATTGGTGTAATTTTACAGTTAGCATTATCTAATAAATATCTTGCCGATATCGGTAAAGTTCCATCAGCTAAACAAGGTGATGACGCACAGGCTGCAAACAAACCTTTAACTTCTGAAGAGCGTGATCGCGTTAAAGTTATATTAATCATGAGCTTTTTCACTATTGTATTCTGGGCTGGCTTTGAGCAAGCTGCAGGTTCAATGAATTTATTTGCAAAGTATAAAACTGACCTTGTTTTCTTTGGTTGGGAAATGCCAGCAAGTTGGTTGCAAGCTGTTAACCCAATCTTCATTATTATTTTAGCCCCAATTTTCGCAAGTGTATGGATCCGCATGGGAGATAAGGAGCCTGACTCTCCGCGTAAATTTGCTCTTGGTATGTTATTCCTAGGCCTAGGCTTCGTGTCTATGGTAGGTGCAGCCTTACAAATTGGTGATGATGCAAATACAAAAGCGCATGTAATCTGGTTAGTTATGGCATACGTATTCCACACAATGGGTGAGCTATGTCTATCACCAATTGGATTATCAATGGTATCTAAGCTCGCTCCGCTGAAGTTTACCTCACTATTGATGGGTATGTGGTTCCTATTCTCTGGTTTAGGCAACTACGCAGCAGCATCAATTGGTCAACTTGTAGGTGAAAGTGGCCCTCTAAACACCTTTGGTGGTGTAGCAATTATGGCTTTCATCGCAGGTATTTGTTTATGGCTGTTGGCAGACAAACTTGTTGATTGGATGCATGATGCTGATACCTCTCAGGATGAGTTAGAAATTCTCGAAGAAGAATTAGAGATTACTGCTGACAAACAGTAACCTTAAGCCCCACAGTTTATGCTGTGGGGCTACGTACTTCCCGCCGTTAGATCTTTACTAGTAAACTACACTCGATATCATTTCGTACTTTCGACTTCCCTATTTAAATATTCACTGAAATTGACAACCACTAACTTTGTAAACAATTCGATACATTCACTCTAACTTTATTTGGCGAAAACAAAACGAATAAAATACAAAAAAGCTTATAAATATCAGTTCATTAAATATTTATTAACGGCGCTTTATTTACTCTTTTTGATCTTTATTTTTACTATTTTCACTTCACATGATGAAATTAAAACCATTGTCTCATTAAATTTACAAAAGGGACTTTGGCTAAATAACGCTGTGATCTTCCCCAAATTGAATTTCTGGTTAATCATCCGCTCATTACATAACAATAATTCTTTTTAGCGCAGTGCTTATAATTGCGGGAGTAATGACAATGAGCGAAGTAAATAATCCGTTAGGCCTAATGGGCATTGAATTCACTGAATACGCAACACCTGATGCAGATTACATGGACAAAGTGTTTACTGATTTTGGCTTCTCAAAGCTAAAAAAATTCAAAGGTAAAGACATTGTTTACTATAACCAGCATGACATTCATTTCTTACTAAACAATGAGCGTGAAGGTTTCTCTGCTGAATTTGCTAAAAGCCACGGCCCGGCAATCTGTTCTATGGGCTGGCGTGTAGAGAATGCACAAAAAGCATTCGAAGTTGCTGTTGAGCGCGGTGCAAAACCTGCGACAGACTCAACTCACAAAAGCTTACCATACCCTGCTATTTACGGTATCGGCGACAGCTTAATTTATTTCATCGAGCAATTTGGCGACAAAGGTTCTATCTATGAGTCAGATTTTGAAGATTTAAGCGAGCAAAACATTGTTGAAGACAAAGGCTTCATCCGTATCGACCATTTAACCAATAACGTTTATAAAGGCACGATGGAAACATGGGCTAACTTCTATAAAGACGTATTTGGTTTTACTGAAGTTCGTTACTTTGACATTAAAGGTCAAAAAACAGCGTTATTATCTTACGCACTAAAATCGCCGTGCGGCACTTTCTCGATTCCAATCAACGAAGGTAAAGATAACAACAACAACCAAATCGATGAGTACTTAAATGAGTACAATGGTCCGGGTGTACAGCATTTAGCATTCCTAACGAATGACCTAGTAAGCTCACTTGATAAGCTTGACCAATCAACGATTGCGACACTAGATATCATCCCAGAGTACTACGACACCATTTTTGACCGTGTGCCTTGGGTTAAAGAAGACAAAGAGAAGATCCGAAAGCATCAAATCCTTGTAGATAGCCAAAGCGAAAACTGTTATCTACTGCAAATTTTCTCGAAGAACCTATTTGGTCCTATCTTCATCGAGATGATCCAACGTGTAGATGACGGCGGTTTTGGTGAAGGTAACTTCCAAGCCCTTTTCGAGTCAATCGAGCGTGATCAAGAGCGTCGTGGTGTAATCTAGTTCATCATGATGAATAAAAAGCAGCGTGTGGTTTGGGTAAATTCACACGCTGCTTTTTGTCGTTTTAAATTCTGTTTTAAACTAACTGTTTAAATTGCGTTGATTGCCTCCATATAGATAACTAATAAATCAGCGCGAACCAATAAGGAAAGAGTATGAGCCTAATTAACGAAACCCACGATATTAATCTAAAAAGCTGGGTTGCATCTGCTAACGAAGCGAACTGTGACTTCCCAATTCAAAACCTTCCTTTTGCAGAAGTACGTCGTAAAAATTCAGACGAAGCGTTCCGTGGCGCTGTAGCTATTGGTGATCAAGTTATCGACTTAGCAAAAGTAAATGAACTTGGTTTATTCTCAGGTGATGCACAGATTGCCGTTAAAGCTGCAAGCCAAGCTACACTCAATGAATTTATGGGTCTTGGTCAGCAGTATTGGTCTGCACTGCGTCTAGCGTTATCAAAAGCACTTCGTGAAGGTGCCAGTGAGCAAGCGCAATTAAGCGAAGCGCTTATCGCTCAAGCAGACATCGAATTTGCACTACCGTGCCGTATTGGTGATTACACTGACTTTTATACCTCTATTTACCACGCAACAGCGGTAGGTAGTCTATTCCGCCCTGATAACCCACTTCTACCTAACTACAAATGGGTACCAATTGGTTATCACGGCCGTTCATCGTCAATTGATGTATCTGGTCAAACGTTCCACCGCCCTAATGGTCAAACTAAAGCGCCAGATGCAGAAGTACCATCATTCGGCCCGTGTAAACGCCTTGACTACGAACTTGAGTTAGGTATTTACCTTGGTAAAGGTAATGAATTAGGCGATGCAATTGCCATCGAAAATGCTGAAAACCACGTATTTGGATTCTGTGTATTTAATGACTGGTCTGCACGTGATTTACAAGCGTGGGAATACCAGCCGCTTGGTCCATTCCTTGCGAAAAACTTCGCTTCGACAGTATCACCTTGGATTGTTACGACAGAAGCACTGGCACCATTTAGAACAAACTGGACACGTGACGAAAACGATCCACAACCAATGGATTATTTAGAGTCAGCTCATAACCGTGAGTTTGGTGCATTTGATATCAAAATGGATGTACAAATCGAAACTGAAAAGATGCGTGCAGCCGGCGAAGCACCAACACAAGTATCTAAATCAAGCTTCAAGCACTCTTACTGGACAGTTGCGCAAATGGTGACTCACCACACTGTAAATGGCTGTAACTTTCAACCAGGCGATATGTTAGGTTCGGGTACGCAATCAGGCCCTGAGCACGAAGAAGCAGGTTCATTATTAGAGCTTTCTCGCGGTGGTAAAGAAAAGATCACCCTTGCTAATGGTGAGCAACGTGCTTTCTTAGAAGACGGCGACAACGTAATCATGCGTGGTTGGTGCGAAAAAGACGGTTTTGCACGAATTGGTTTTGGTTCAGTTGAAGGAACCGTGCTACCTGCTAAATAAAAGTAACTCACTATTTTTATTTCCAGAACAATTATTAAGGGCATTTTTTGCCCTTTTTTTTGTGCTTTTTCAGCTGAGTTACAATTTTTTGCTGGCTTTTTTAACTGAGGTTGCTATCTTAACTCGGTTATTAGTTAAATTTTGTACGCCATGTTAGTTAAACTTAAGTCTTTTTATCGCACGTTTTTTCCAGCTCGACAGCTGTTGATCCGTCAAAATGGCGAAGTAAAACACTTGGTATTAGCGCCTTGGCTACAATTGACGACCTTAATGGTTATTTTAATAGCCATTGCTTGGCTTAGTATCTCAACACTTCAAATCATTTCACAAGCAGACAAGATAACCAGCATTGAGCAAAAACAGGTTACCAAGCAGCAAGAGTGGAAAAAGCAGCACTTTCAACAGCAAGCTGCCTATGAAAAACAATTAGAGCAACTAGCAATTCTTGAGCAAAAACAAGCGCTATTGCAAAGCATGATTGAATCACTACCAGAATCGATGAACAAACCCACCTTGCCAAACGATGCTGAACCTCTACTTTTACCGATTAAAGAAAATGCTGAAGATTTTCATGCTCCTTTAGAAGATGAGCAGCAACCAAAACAAGTAAAACACTTAGAAAGTATGACTGAGCGTTTAGCACGTCTTGATGCGGCTTATAATCGTAGTTTCGTAGTGCTAGATGAACAAATCAAATTACGCCATCAAGAAATTGTTGCCATGCTCGAAGGGGCTGGTCTTGATAGCAGTCTAGCCAATACCTCAATACTTGAAAGCTCAGACACAGCCCAGGGTGGCCCGTTAGACTTGTTTGACGAATCAAGAATTCCTGCTGAATTTTTAGCAATTGCCGACAACTTACTAGCGTTAAACAACCTAGAAAACTTGCTGAGTGAGTTACCACAAACACTCCCTGCTGCTGACTACTATATTTCTAGCAGTTTTGGCCTACGCAAAGACCCAATGAATGGCCGCCGTGCTTTTCATAAAGGTGTTGATTTAGCAGGTTGGCATAAAACCGAAATTTTTGCTCCAGCCGATGGCACCGTACTTCGTGCAGGTCGTAATGGCGGCTATGGCAACTTTATCGAACTACAACACAAAAATGGCTTCGTTACTCGCTTTGGCCACCTTAATAAAATTAAGGTTAAAAAAGGCCAAACAGTAACTAAAGATGATGTCATCGGTTTAATGGGTAGTACTGGCCGTAGTACCAGTACCCACCTACATTACGAAGTTTTAGTGAATGGCAAACATGTCAATCCAGTTAAAATAACAAAGGCGCTTTCTCGTGTTCGGTAAAAAAAAACAATCAACAGCTAGTTCGTCTGGCTCATCATTAAAAAGAACCAACCATACTCCTTCTATTATTTCTGAAGACGTACGCTTAACAGGTAGCCTTACCAGCCAAGGTGAGGTTCAACTTGATGGTCGTATCGAAGGCGACTTACATGTTAAACACTTAGTGATTGGTCACACAGGTATGATTGAAGGTGTTATCGAAGCAGACAGTGTGGTCGTAAAAGGTAAAATCATTGGTTCACTCATTGCCAACAAAGTGACAATTGAAAGTACTGCTGAAGTCCATGGTGATGTATTTCACGACACTTTAAGTATTGAAGCCGGAGCTATCATTGAAGGCAGCTTAAAACATCGTCACGAAGAAGATAATGTGGCGCCTATTAAGCCTGAAGAACAAACGAGTACTTCAATATTGGCTGATGATGACAACGACTTGTCGTTTGTAAACAAACAAGCCGCTGATAAGTCTTAACGTTTTTTGGCGGTTACATACATAGTGATATCCGCGGTGAAGACAAGTTCATCGCGGCTATTGTAAACCTTAACGGGCACTAGCAAATCCTGCTTTTCTAGCCACTCACTCGGCACGTCTATCTGTGCAACTGCACGCATATCTGTGTCAATTTTTGCTAAGTAGTTCACTGTCATGCCTTTTGGGATCCAGCGATGCGTTTTTGCAGGTACCGTTGCATCAACCATTAAACCTGCGCATAGCTCTGCCACATTGCACTGTGCAATTGCATGGATGGTACCAATGTGATTATGGATCGCGCGGCGATTTTTAACAGTTGCACTGCAATGCCCAGCAGTCAAATTTGTGATCAATGGCTTTATAGACCCAAAGTAAGGTGCTTTAAAGCACACGGCTTTACTAAACAACCAATTACCTTTTGGCAATGACTGACACTTAGTCCAAATTTTTAATAATGATGATGGTGAGCTCACGACGTTTATCCATTATTTTTATGATGTAAGATAAAAAACTAACACATCAGACCAGATAGCGAAATGGAAATTTTTTGTAAGCAGTTTTAATGATTACGTAAGTATTACACTTTTAGCCAAGTGAACGCTTTTCTTTTCCTTTAGGGGCACATAAAATACCGTTTTAAAGGAGAGCGAATGCAGTCACGCCAGCACAAAAACCTCAGCTTACTATTTATTCTTGGCCTTCTGGTTATCTTTAGCCCGTTAGCAATTGATATTTACTTACCCGCATTTCCGACTATTGCAGAACAATTCAGTGCTTCAGAAAAGCAAATTCAGCAAACCGTCGCTATTTTTATGCTTACTGTCGGACTTGGGCAGCTCATTGCAGGGCCATTAGCAGATAAATTTGGGCGTAAGCCTGTAGCAATAACCGGTGTGACAATTTATGGTTTAGCGGCGTTTGGCGCGTATTTAGCACCTGATTTTACAAGCCTGATGATTGCAAGGGCACTGCAAGGTTTGGGGGCCTGTGCCACATTTGTAGTAGCGTTTGCCATTGTAAGAGATCGATTTGGTAGTGAACGCAGCGGCCAAATTATTACTTATCTTAATGGTATCGTTTGCTTTATCCCTGCCCTCGCGCCAATTTTAGGCGCTTGGCTCACAGTACAGTTTGGCTGGCGCATGAACTTTTTATTCATGGCTGTATTTGCACTCATTGGTTTATTCATAACCTTGTTAATGTATAAAGAAACCCGCCCTGCAGATAGTGTATATAGTGGTCATATTCTTGACCTGCGCCGTTTTATGCCAATTATCAGCACGCCATTGTTTTTATTCCATAGCTTAATTTGCTTGGTAACTATGTCGGCTATTTTAGTCTTCGTTACGCTAGCACCTGGCTGGCTTATTACAGAATTAGGTGGCAGTGTTACCGACTTTACTTTCTGGTTTACCTGTAATGCGGTATTGAGCATTGTTGCAAGCTTTATAATGCCACTGTACATCAAACGTCAACCAAAGCGCGCGCTAAAAGCAGGACTCCTGCTGCTTGTAATCGCAGGAGCCTTAATGTTGGCCTTTAGCCAACAACGTACTGCGCTTGCGTTGATGTTTCCGATGTTTATTGCTGCGTTTGGTTTTGCACTGACACTTGGCTCATCAGCAGGCCGTGCATTAAGTTTGTTCCCTAAACAAGCAGGTACGGCTTCAGCACTTATAGGCTTAATGCAAATGAGTGGCGCAAGTTTATTAGTGTTTATAACGCAATTGTTAAATTTGACTACACCGGTATTAATTGGCGTGCACTTTTTAATGCTCATCCCATTTACCTATTTATTGTTCAAACATAAGCATTTGTCATAAAAAGTTTTATCATACTTTTAGTTATATCGGGTAAATGAGAATCGTTATATTCTATTTACCCGTTTAGACATCCTGTTATTTCCTACCGTTATAAAAAGCATCTTTCTAGAATAATTTGTTCCAGTTTTGTGGATTATTTTTCTTGTACCTACTGCCCCATTAAACTATTGTTTACTCGTGTTAACATTTGGTTAACTCAAAAACAGGTTTGGGACACGAATTATGAAAAAGAATAAATTAGCATTAGCACTGATCATCAGTGGACTATGTGCAGCAGGAACTGCAAACGCAGCAAATGATCGTTACATCATCCAAGTCGACAACAATAAAAAAGGCGTAGTTAAAGCCCTCGCTAAAAAGCTTGGTGGTGATATTAAAGTTGATGGTAATGGCTTTATTGCAGCGCAATTTACAGGTCATGACCTTGCAAGTGTAAAAGGCTTACTAAACAACCCTCACATCAAACTGGTTGAAGAAGACCAAAAGCGTGTACCAATGGCGCTTTATAACGATGACGCTGGTAATGCAATGCAGCAGCAATTAACGCCTTACGCAGTTTACCAATCACAAGCTGATCAAGTTACCTTCGATGCAAATGCTGGCATGAAAGTATGTGTAATTGACTCTGGTTTAGATGCTACAAACCCTGATTTTGTATGGGGTAACATCACAGGTGATAATGACAGTGGCACAGGTAACTGGTACGACAATGGTGGCCCACATGGTACTCACGTAGCTGGCACAATTGGTGCAGCAGACAACAATGTTGGTGTGGTTGGTATGGCACCCGGTGTGGCAATGCACATCATCAAAGTATTCAACGCTGAAGGCTGGGGTTACTCTTCAGACTTAGCACACGCAGCAGATTTATGTTCTCAAGCAGGTGCAAATATCATCAGCATGAGCCTTGGTGGCGGTGGTTCAAATAGCACCGAGTCTAACGCATTTGCTAATTTCACAAGTGCTGGCGGTTTAGTCGTTGCTGCTGCGGGTAACGATGGTAACAGCGTGCGCTCGTACCCTGCAGGCTATCCATCAGTAATGATGGTTGGTGCAAATGATGCGGACAACCAAATTGCAGATTTTTCGCAGTTCCCTAGCTGTACATCTGGCCGCGGTAAACGCGCTACTACAGATGAAACTATCTGTGTTGAAGTAACAGCAGGTGGTGTTGATACACTTTCTACTTACCCTGCAGGTATGGCAACGTCAGCTAGCTTAGCAGCTGATGGCGCAGGCTTTGCTACTTCATCAATGGAAAACTCAGGCAATGCATCAGGCACGGCGTATTACATGGGTACTGCTGAAAGCGTAGATGCTGGCGCAGTGGGCAAAATTTGTATGATTGACCGCGGCAATATCTCGTTCTATGACAAGGTAAATAACTGCGAGAACTCAGGCGGTATCGGGGCTGTTATCATCAATAACGAAGCAGGCATGTTATACGCTACACTAGGCGAAACTAACGATACAACAATTCCAGCTGTCGGTGCGGCACTTGAAGACCGTTCAGCTCTTCTTTCAAGCACAACTATTGATATCGCAATTGGTACTAGTGATTATGGTTTCATGAGCGGTACATCAATGGCAACGCCTGCTGTTTCAGGTATCGCAGCGCTAGTATGGTCAAATCACCCAGAGTGTACGGGTACAGAAATCCGTGATGCACTAAAAGCAACGGCAGAAGATCAAGGTGCTTCTGGTCACGATGTTTACTTCGGTCACGGTATTGTTAAAGCAGCTGACGCAGATGCATACCTAACAGCCAATGGCTGTGCAGGTGGTGGCGATAATGGCGGTGGCACAACACCAGGTGGTGATGATATTAGTCTTTCTACTTCAGGTTACAAGTCAAAAGGCACTAAATACATTGATTTAAGCTGGAGTGGCGCTGCTACAAGCACTGTAGATGTTTACCGTAATGGTAGCAAAGTAGGCTCAGTGGCAAACACTAACAGTTATACTGACACTATCACAACAAAAGGTGGTGGCACTTACACTTATCAAGTATGTGAAGCACAAAGCACAACTGTTTGTTCAAACAACAGCACTGTGACGTTCTAATACTTTCCCCAACCCAAATTAGCGGGCATTGATTGCCCGCTTTTTCTTTTTCTAGAAGCTTGTTAAAATCAACTACCTAGCTTTTTATCTTTGTGCCGATGATCAATCCAGAATTTCTACTGTCGTTTTTAGGCGCCAGCTTTTTAATTGCCGTAGCCCCCGGCCCTTCTAATGCTTTTTTAATGGCACAAACCTTTGCCAATGGCCGTAAAGCGGGAATGCAAAGTGCCTTTGGTTTTGCCTTAGGTGGTGTGGTGCATACTTTTTTTGCGGTGGTGGGTTTAACAGCAATCTTAAAAGCGTCGACTGTTGCTTATACCACGGTGCAGTATTTAGGTGCGGCGTACCTGTGCTATTTGGGCGTAATGACGTTAAAGGACACCTTCACACAGCCTGAGCCAGACTGCGACGAAAAACCCCATGTAAGTACCAGTAAAAAGCAAAATGTGATGTTTCAAGCAATGATGACCGAGGTACTTAATCCAAAAGTCGCCTTATTCTTTATTGCGTTTATTCCGCAGTTCGTCGATCCGAGCTTATCTTCAACGACCTTTCAGCTCGCTTTTTTTGGCTTACTCTACCCACTTTTTGCTTTTCCGATCGACTGCACGTATATTTATTTCGGCGATAAGATAGCCAGTTATTTTCGTGAGCACCCACAAACCCAAATTTGGATTGATCGGATCACGGGGCTGGTGTTTATTGCACTAGCAATTAACCTATTGATATAAGAGCACTTATGGAACAAAAACAACAAGCCTTACCAGCCAAAAAGAATATTGCCCTCGTAGCCCATGATGGTAAAAAAGCTGCCCTTCAGGCGTGGTGTGAAAAACACCAAGACATTTTAAGTAAGCACACGCTATACGGTACGGGTACAACCGGTCATTTAATCGAGCGTACAACAGGGCTTGAAGTGATTAAGCTGCTAAGCGGCCCTATGGGTGGCGATCAACAACTTGGTGCTAAAATTGCTGAACATGAAGTGCACATGCTGGTGTTTTTCTGGGATCCACTTGCATCGCAGCCACACGACCCAGATGTAAAAGCATTACTGCGTTTAGCTGCGGTTTGGAATATTCCTGTTGCCTGTAATGAAGTCAGTGCCGATATGCTATTAAGCTCACCTATGATGGAAACTGAGTTGTGCCGCACGTTGCCAGATTACGAAAAATACCTCGCAACGCGCCAAGTGACTCTTTAGTTCTATAAGTCGATATATCAAAGTGGGGCGATTAGCTATAAAGCTTATGCGCCCACTTAGTTAAACCTGCAGTCACACTACCAAAGTGATCGCCGTTCAGCATTGCAATATCACCTAAATGGGCTTTTAACGCAGCCTTGATAAGCGGTGATTGTGCACTACCGCCCGTTAGGTAAATAACATCAGGCGTTGTACCTGCTTCTTGAATCGCTTGTTTAGCTAGGCTCACTATCTGGCTTATCGAATCATCAACGGCTAAAGCGAGATCTTTTAGCGTTAAGCACTGCGTTAAGTCTGAATCTAAGAAGCGCAAATCTGTAGTAAATTCATTCGCTGATGAGAGCGCAATTTTTGCCGCTTCGCCTTGCTGCACTAATTGATGACCTTGCTTATTTTGCTGCAATTGAATTAAGCGTTTAAAAAGCGCAGGCTCTTTGACTTCACGAAGTTGAGTCAGTAACTCACGATGATGGGCATCGCTATAAAACTGACTTTGCAGATTTACATCATTAATTTTACAAGCTTGCCAAAACGGTTGATTCGGCAGTGGAAGTCCCGATTTAAACTCAGTGCCTAAACCTAGTAATGGCATTAAGCCATGAAAGCTCAGCGCAATATCTAAATCATTTCCACCCACACGCTTACCACTGTGAGCTAAAAAGTCATTGTCACGGCACTGCTTGTCACGAAAGCTCGGCCCCATTTGTACAAATGAGCAATCGCTAGTCCCCCCGCCAATATCGACAACCAACACTTTTTGGTCTTGCTGCAATGAGGTTTCATAATCAATCCCCGCCGCTAACGGCTCATATAAAAATGAGACCTCTTTAAAGCCTGCGCGTTTTGCTGCTCGCTCTAATATGCCGAGCGCTTGTTGATTAGACTCTTCACCACCGACTGATTGAAAGTTTACCGGTCGTCCAATTACCGTTTCTGTTAATGTGTCTTGCAAAGATTGCTCGGCGCGTTGTTTAATTTTTAAAATCATCGCCGTGGCAATGTCTTCAAAGAAGTTTATTTGCCCTTGCTTTAAGCCTACTGCACCAAAGAATGACTTAGGTGATTTTACAAAGTAACCTTCTTCAGGAAATTGCACATACTCGCTAATTGCTTCGCGACCTATAAATAAGGTCTCATCACCAGCTTGAATATCGAGGTCAGATTTAATCCGAGGAATGGTATTTAAAAGCGCTTGTCGCTCAGTTTTAAAGTCGTGCTCAAACGGGCTACCTGTCAGATGTTTTGTGACAAAATCGACAACTAATGCACTGTGATGAGTATAAAGTGTTGAGGGTAAATACTGTTTGCCTTGCTCAAGGGGTACTAAAGAGACTTGTTGCTCATTATCCATTACACCGATTGCACAATTTGAGCTACCGTAATCAAAGCCAGCAAACATTCTAACACCTATACATCAATAAAAAGGCCGCGAAATTTACCATAGTCGCAGCCATTTTTGAATGACGCTATGGCGTTTCATGCAAAAAGCTTGCAAAACGTGGTAAGCCATTTTTAGTAAAGCCATGATATTTGTAGGTAATGGTACTACCTATCGCAGGGGGTGATGATCTTTGTTGATCGGTAAACCCCGAGCCAATTTTAAATTCGGTCCCATCACTGCTGCGCACTTTAAGTGCACCAAGCATATTTTTAAACTTACCCTTTCCTGCGATATAACCGATTACAACCGCTTCAGCGTCAAAATAAGGCTTTAACTTTAACAATGCATCACTACGCCCTGTACTGTGCTTAGCTGAGGCTAAATGCAGCATGACGCCCTCAGCACCTTGTGCGACTAGCTCATCCATAAACAAACTAAGTTGCTTGTTATCGTTAAAATGTTTTTGCTCAACAGCTTTAATATGCTCAATTTTCAGCTGGTTTACTAACCTTGAATAGTTTTCATAGCGCTGACTGAATGGCGTTGTTGCATCCGGCATATCAAATATCATGTAACTGACGGTTTGCCATTCAGACTCTACAGGTGTGACTTTTCGAACAATCCCGCTCACATTGGCAAAGTCTTGGTGCTTAGTCCAAAGCTCTCCATCAAGCCAAACATCTGGCAGCGGCGCGGTAAACCACTTTGGCGCATAAATTAGGTTACCATTTCGGGTTACTAATTGACTCCCAGTCCAAATAGCTCGAACGCCATCATATTTTTCACTAACTAAATAGTCAGATACATTTACCTTTTCGGCTTGATAGACGTTTGCTAAAAGGACTGAAGGAGCTTGTTGCGCCTCGGCTGAAAAGCCTATAAATAAAGTGATTGCGCACAAAAGCGCACGAGTGAATTTAACCATCATTGCTTCCTTGCAAATTTGTGAGTTTTAAAGTGGCTATTCCTGCTTAATCATAACCACTTAACAATAGCTGTTTTGTGATTGCCAGCTAATTATAGTTTAGTTTCTAGCCATTTGAAAAATTCGTTCAAATCAGCAAACACGCCTGCCGCTTTACTAAAATCATGCTCTAACGTGAAATGATTAGGCACAGCAAACACAGCAACACCGGCATTGCTCGCAGCGGTGACACCGGTATAAGTATCTTCAACTGCTACAGCTTCATTAGCTGTAATATTTAACGTATCAAGAGCTAGTTGATAAGGGTCACCAGCAGGTTTAGGATTGTTAACATCATCTTTGGTAACCACACAATCAAACCAATCAAAAATGCCATAGCCTTTTAAAATAGGATAGGCTTCATTTTTTGCACTGCCTGTTACTAAAGCCATTTTTAAACCACTGGCTTTTACTTGCTCTAGCACTTCTTTAGCGCAAGGCATATAGGCGGGTAAATGAGTACTAACAAAATGGCCAAATGCCGCGTACTTATCATCCGTTAACTGCTCTGGATTGATACTAAGCCCATAACTTTCAACAACCTCCTTTGCGGCTTCAAATGTTGGTCTGCCAGAAAAGCGCTTACAAAAAGTAGCTTCATCATACTGCACACCAAAAGGAGCTAATAAATCATTCCAAATAGTAAAATGCACACTTTCAGAGTCCACTAAAGTGCCATCCATATCAAACAATACTGCTTTTAAAGTCATCCTCATTCCTTCAAAGTAAAAAGGTGCCATAGGCACCTTTAAATATGATTATTCTGTTAAGCCCGCAGGTGGCTCAGCAAACGCTTCCTCGCCGGTTTCTACATCAACCAGCTCGTAGCCACGTTGCTTTCTTACCACTTTTAAAACCGGCTTAGAAAACGCTGTTTTTAAACGTTCTGCATCTGCTTCAAGTTCTTCGACTGTATTACCAAATGGTGCGGCACCGGTTTCTGACCAGTTAGTCACTTTACCATTTAAGTTATATTCAACTTCATGAATTTGATATTGTGCCGCTTCATCTTTTGTTGCTTCACAAAAAATGACACGGTAGTTCCAAAATCCAGCCATAGCTATTCTCTTTCTCTTTAATTAATCCTGCCACTTTAGCAGTTACCAACGCGATTATAAACGAAAAAACCCGCTATACAGCGGGTTTTAATAGGACTTATTTTTCAGCTTAGAAGAAGCTTACTTTAAACTCAGCACCGATGTAACGCTCTTCGTTCACCATTGCTGTGTTGTTATTGAAGTCGATAGCACCGATTGATTGCTGCTCATCGAACATGTTACGAACGAATGCTGATACTTCATATTCGTTGTCGCCTTGTGCCCAAGCATAGCCTGCACGTAAACCAACTTCAGTTAAAGGCTTGCCTTCAAACTCAACTGACTCGTATAAGAAGTAGTTGATTTCACTGCGGTAAGACACGTCAGCGTAAGTGAAGAATTCACCATCAGCTACTTCGCGGCTATAACGTAATGTAAGGTTAGAGATCCACTCAGGTGCGTGCGGTAAGCTGTTACCGTCAAGAACAGCTTGACCTGCGCTGTTTAATGAATTTGTTACAGTACACTGCGCACATACGTCAACAGCTAAGTCTTTATCTTTAAGCTCAGTGTTGTTGTAGCTTAAGTTAAATGTAGCATTTAGGTTGTCAGTTAATACCCACTCAGTGTCTAACTCAAAACCGTAACCAGTTGTCTTATCAGCATTAACTAAACGGTTGAAGTTTGCACCACCGCCTACAGCTGTTAATTGTTGGTCATCCATTGTGTAGTAGAACACAGTTGCGTTTACACGACCTTGACCGTCAAGTACGTCTGATTTGATACCTGATTCGAATGACGTCACAGTTTCAGACTCAGCAACAGTAACTTCATCACCGAATAAGATACGACCTTGGATACTTGGTGCACGGAAGCTGTTAGCAACACGCGCGTACCAGTTTACGTCATCGTTGATCTTGTAGTTAGCAGATAAATCCCAGCTAACGTGGTCGTCACTTGGGTTTTCTGTTAGGAATAACGCACCGCCACCTGCTGGGCTTAAAGTACGGTTTGCAGAGAATTCTTTTTCGTCATCTGAGTAACGTAGTCCTGCAGTGATTTTTAAATCATCTGTGATTGTGTAATCTAATGAACCGAATACCGCCCATGCTTTAGTATCTTGCTGCTGGATAACATAGCCGTTTAACTCACCCGGTGTTGAACCGTATGTATCGTAGCTGAAGTTTTCGATTGTTAACGCTTCGTCAAAGTAGAATACACCTACTTGGAAGTTTACGTCGCCAGCATAGTTGCTAGATAAACGAAGTTCTTGCGTATATTGGTCTTGATCTGGAATGCCGTCAGCACTTTCAGAGTAGAATGGGATAAAACCAGGGCCCATATCTGGTAAGTAGCTTGCACCGTAACCACCGTCGATGTCAGCGCGAGAATAGATTTCAGCACTTTCCCACGCAGAGATTGACGTAAGAGTTAAATCATTGATATCCCACTCAAGCTTTAAGCTTGCGCCTTGAGATTCAACTTGCTGTGTCGCACGAGAAGCCGCATCGTGGTAAACCACATCGTGCTCAAAATTATCTACTAAGTCATTTGTACCCGCTTTAATAGCGTTACCACGGAATGCGATTGGCTTACCGTCCATATCACGAACGTGGTAGTTGAAAAGACCTGTGAAATCGTCACCTTCGTATAAAAACTGAATACGTGCCGCTTTTTCAGTGTAACCACCTAAAACGTCATCTTGTTCAAAACCTGGTGCACGATTATCAATATAATCGTCTTTTTCTTGCCAAAGTACAGAAACACGCGTTGATAAACGGTCAGTTAAGCCACCGCCAACAGCACCTTCAAAGTCAACTGCGCCACGGCTACCGTAAGATACTGAACCATAGCCTTCAAATTCTTGTGATGGTTTAACTGTATCAAATTTAACAAGGCCTGCCGGTGTGTTACGACCAAATAAAGTACCTTGTGGGCCACGTAGAACTTCTACACGTGCTACGTCAAATACAGGGAAACCTTTTAAGATTGCATTCTCTTGAACAACTTCGTCTACAACTAACGAAACTGGTTGAGAAGCATTTAGGTCAAAGTCAGTGTTACCTAGACCACGAACATAAAAGCGTGGGAAAGAACGACCAAACGAAGATTCGATTGATAAGCTTGGGATCTTCGCGTTCATAAAACGAATATCCATACCAGCTGAGCTGTAAGCGTCTAAGTTGTCACCTTGTAATGCAGATACAGCAACAGGTACTTCCTGAGCATTTTCTACACGTTTACGTGCGGTGATTTGAATAACTTCTAGTTGGTTGTTTTTTGCTGCTGGCGCTTCGTCTGCAGCAAGAGTTGAAAATGAAGTACCTGCTACGGCAGAGAACAACGTTGCATTGATAAGTGTTGCTAACGTAGATCTTTTCATTGCTTTCATGTCGGGTTTTAACCTTTTTTATGCACTCTTATTCAACGGTGATGATGTTGCGTCAATTCATTTGACGGGCTCGGCCAATTTTTCGCGCCTTGTAATAAGCTGCGCGGACCTCTAAATCGAGAGTGCAAAACGAAGTGAAGAGGCTGAACGAACGCTGACGATTATAACACTTTATGACACTTTTACTGCATTAAAAGTTAGAAATATACAAATTTTTTACAACAATTAGCGGCAACATCGGCGCATTTAGAAGATTTTATGCAATTATTTTTCAATAAAGCGGACATATGTCCTGTGCATCTAATTACAACAATGTGTAGACATTATGTACAAATGAGAGCCACTTTCATTTGCTCCTTTTTCAGTAACTAATCGGTAACTCGTGCGAATTCTGGGTTAGCTAATTCGCATTCATGCTCATTTAATAAGCCTAACACTGCTAAATTTAATTCTTCGATTACTTCCATATAAAATGCAAAGTCGACGGTCTCTACGTAGCTTAGTACATCCACTTGTAAAGCCCAAGGCGTAAAGCCTTTAAAGCGAACCCGACACGGTTCAAAGGCGATATGCTTATGTTGTTCTAATAACTCTCTTAGGGCCTGCATAAACGACATAAGATTTTGTTGCTTGGTGTTGGCACTGAGCATCAGTTTAGGTCGATAAGAAATTCGCTCTCGTTCAGAGACGTTCTCAAGCTGCATATCAACAAACTTAGCATTTGCTACACGGCTAGCGCATTTTAATCCCAGACTCTAACAGGGTTGAGCGGTAATCATCGTCTAGCCCTGCCATTTTCTTTTTCCTCGCCATACTAGCTGACTTAGATGTATCTTGTTTAAAAAGCGCCATGG